>DATKFT010000937.1:0-9270 GCA_035544335.1 Pseudorhodoferax sp. | reverse complement strand
GTTCCAGCAGCGGCACGTAGCCCAGCGGGTTGATCGTGTAGTAGTCCGTACCGTCGTCCAGCTTGTGCGTCTTGGTCGGCGCCTTCAGTGCCTCGAACGCAAGGCCGGCCTCGCGCAGCGCGATGTGCGGGGACAGCGAGCAGGCACCAGGGGAGTAATACAGCTTCATGGCGTGTTCCGGAATGGTTGGAGTCGTTGTGCCGCCGGGCGCGCAGAAAGCCTGCGCGGCAGCGCCCGTTCGGGCCGCGCCATTGTCCTACAGCCCCCCGTGCCGGGCGCCGATGCCGGCAAAAACCCGGCCTTCCTAGAGTCTGTGCATACGCGGCGCCGCCGCAAGCTAGGGAGACTCGTCATGTTGAAGTGGGCCATCATTTTTGCGCTGATCGCCTTGGTCGCCGGTGCGCTCGGCTTTGGCGGCGTGGCGGCCGGCGCAGCGGGCATCGCCAAGGTGCTGTTCGGCCTGTTCCTGATCCTTGCCGTGGTCTTCATCGTGCTGGCGGCGCTGGGCGTCGGTGCCGCGAAGAAGATCCTGGACTGAGGGGTGCAGTCGCTTGCGAATGTCCTGGGCGATCAGCGCTACGCGCAGCTGCAGGACCGGCTGGCCTGTCCCACGCTGCGTGCGCAGCGGGTGCTGCAGGTCACGGCCGCCGCCTGGTGGCCCGACGGCGTCGTGCCGCTGACGCGCAAGGCCGCCGAACGCCTGGTGCGCGCACAGTCCACCCCCCCGCAGCCGGCCCCGCATGCGCGGTCGCGCACGGCGCGGGCGCACCGGCCGTTCTGAGCCTCCCAAGCCCCCTGGCCTCGGAGGTGCATCGCGCAATGGACGGCGGTCTCAGTGCTGCCCCGCCTGCTGGCGGAACAGGCTAGGGCTCATGCCCGTGTGCTCGCGGAACACGCGCGAGAAGTGCGACATGTTGGAAAAGCCCCATGACAGCGCGATCTCGGTGATCGAGCGCGCCGATGCCGTGGGCGAACGCAGTTCCTGGATGCAGGCCTGCAGGCGTTGCAGCTGGATGTAGCTGGCCAGCGTCTCGTCGCCGTGTGCGAACGCGTTGTGCAGATGGCGCTTGCTGCAGTTGAGCGCGCGCGCGATCTGCTCGATGGACAGCTGGGGGTCGCGCAGATGGCCCGCCACATGGTCGCGGATGCGGTCGCGCAGCGCTTCCTTGAGCGTGACGGCCGTGCCCTGGCCGGCCAGCTCCAGCAGCGACAGCCGCACCAGCTGCATGATGAGTTCGCCCGCGCCGCGCGCGGCCGTCTCGCTCATCGAGGGCAGCTCCAGGTAGGTGTTGCGCATGGTCTCGAGCGCCACGCGCGAGATGCCGTTGGCGCCGCCCACGTGCCGCGCCATGAGCGGGTCGAGTCGCACGCCGCGCTCGGCCATCTGCTGCTTGGGCAGCATGACGATCAGGTGCTCGGTGGGCTCGGGGTTGTCGATCGCGTAGTGGCCCGTGGTGTCGTAGATGATCCAGCCGCCCGCGCGCGCGCAGGCCTTGCGGCCCTGCTGCTCGACCTCGGCACGGCCCTGCCAGGGCGCGACGATCTTGAGGTAGCCGGCCTCGTCGCGGCGCGCCATCTGCGCCGAGCGCAGCACGCGGTGGCGGCCCGACTCCAGCCGCGTGAGAACCACGTCGCCCGCACGCGAGGCCGAGAGCCGGCCGTCGAAGCCATGGTCGCCATAGAGGTCGGAATCCAGTCCGCCGAAATGGCGCCAGATCCATTCGCGCCACTGCGGCGCCCGGTCGCGCGGGGCGACCGCGTCGGTGTTGAGCACCACGGACGGGGTCATCGGCTTCTCCGGGAGGTGGAAACGGGCGCGATTATGGGCTGCGGTCCCGGGCGCAGGCCGGGCGCTACGGGTTAACCCCGGGTGCCGTGCGCGCTGGTGCCAGCATCTGCTGCACGCTGCGCACAGCACCGGCAGCGCGGTCTTCCTACGATGCCGGCTCCGAATACGAGGAGACATTGCCATGGTTTCACCCACCCGCCGCCGCGCGCTGCAGGGCGCCGCCGCGCTCGGCTGCGCGGCCTTTGCGCCCACGCTGCGCGCCCAGTCCGCCCCCGTGCGCATCGGCTATGCGATGTCGCGCACCGGCCCCTGGGCGCCGGGTGCCCAGGTCAGCCAGGAGCCCAACTACGTGCTGTGGGCCGAGCAGCTCAATGCGGCGGGCGGGCTCGACGTGCAAGGCGCCCGGCGCCGCGTGGAACTGCTCAGCGTGGACGACCGCAGCGACATCGAGACCTGCGTGCGCAGCTACCAGAAGTTCATGGGCAGCGACAAGGTCGACCTGATCCTGCCGCCCTGGGGCAGCAACGCCAACTTCGCGATCGCGCCGCTCGCGCAACGCTTCGGCTACCCCATGCTGGCGCCCACAGCGCTGTCGCGCAAGCTGATCGACATGAACCTGTCGTTCTTCTTCTCGCTGCTGCAGCAGCCCGACCGCATGATGGGTGCGCTCGTGGACATGCTGGTGGCCAACAACGTGAAGACGATCGCCATCGTCTACATGGACGACCTGTTCGGGCTGGAGAACTTCGCGGCGATCAACAACGCGCTCAAGAAGACGTCCATCCAGGTGGTGGAGCGCAAGAGCTACCCGCTGGGCGTGAAGGACCTCTCGCCCGTGCTGCGCGGCATCAAGGAGCAGAACCCCGACGCCTTCATCGGCATCACCTACCCGCCCGACACCATCCTCGCGAGCAAGCAGGCCAAGGAGGTGGGCTTCAACCCGAAGTTCTTCTACGCGTCGGTGGGCACGGCCTTCCAGCTCTACCGCAACGTGATCACGGCGCCGGGCGCCGAGGGCGTGCTGGGCATGGGCTCGTGGAACGGCAAGACCAGCGCGGGCGCCAAGGCCTACTTCGACGCGCACACCAAGCGCTTCGAGGGCAAGGAGCCCGACCGCTGGGCCAGCGGCCATTGCTGGGCCGGCCTGGAGATCCTGCAGGCGGCCGTGGCCAAGGCCGGGCTGGACCGCAAGGCGATCCGCCAGTACGTGGCCACCACGGCGCACAAGACCATCATCGGCGACGTGAAGTTCACGGGCAGCGAGAACACCGCCACGCCGGGCAGCGTGGGCCAGTGGCAGAACGGCGAGTTCGAGGTGGTCTGGCCGGCGTCCATGGCGACGGCCAAGCTCAACCCCAGCAAGCCCGCCTGGAAGTGATGTCTCTGACGGCCTGGTTCGAACTGCTGGCCAGCGGCCTCATCACGGGCGGCATCTACGCGCTCGTGGGCCTGGGGCTGAACCTGCAGTACGGCCTCATGCGCATCCTGAACATCGCGCACGGCGAGTTCCTGATGCTGGGCGCCTACGCCACCTGGATGGCGCACACGCTGCTGGGCTGGTCGCCGCTGGCCGTGCTGCCGCTGGCCTTCGCGGGCCTGCTGCTGATCGGCCTGGTGGTGCACGCGCTGACCTTTCGCAAGCTCGCGGCGCAGGCGCCCAATGTGGACGTGTTCGAGGCACGCGGTCTCATGGTGGCCTTCGGCCTCATGTTCCTCGTGCAGAACTTTGCGAGCTGGGCCTGGGGCGGCGACCTGCGCGGCTACGACTACCTGACCACGCCGGTGGTGATCGGCGGCGAGGGCGGTGCGCAGTTCGCAGCCAACAAGCTCGTGGTGTTCGGCCTCGCGCTGCTGTTCGCGCTCGCGCTGATGGCCGTGCTGCGGCTCACGATGCTGGGCAAGGGCGTGCGTGCGCTGATGCAGTCGCCCACGGGCGCGCAGCTCGTGGGCATCGACACCAAGCGCCTGCACCCGCTGATGTTCGGCGTGGGGCTGGGGCTGTCGGGTGTGGCCGGCTGCCTCTTGTCCATGGCCTACACGATCACGCCATCCATGGGCGAGCCCTACACGGTGACGGCGCTGATCGTGATCACGCTGGGCGGCTTCGGCAGCATGGGCGGCGCGCTCGCGGGCGGGCTGCTGCTGGGCGTGATCGAGGCGCTGGGCATGCACTTCACGAACCCCTCGCTCAAGGCGCTGCTGTCGTACGGCGTGTTCATCGCCGTGCTGCTCTGGAAACCCAACGGACTGTTCGCGAAAAGATGACATCCCCCCAAGCAGCTTCGCTGCTCCCCGCTTGCGCTACGCGAAGGGGGGCACCGCCAGCGGCCTGGCAGAGCCAGTTCCGCGGCGGTCGCTGGCATGGCCTGCTCCGCGGCCTTCAGAGCTGTTGCGTGCAACGCGCGCCGTATTTCTTCGGACCTTTGTGATGCGCAAAGATGCTTTTCTTCTGGCGGGGCTCACGGCTGCCGCGGCGCTGCTGCCCGGCATTGCGAGCGAGTTCCTGCTCTCGCTGGCGCTGACCTGCCTCATGTACGTGGCGCTGGCCTCGAGCTGGAGCCTGTTCTGCGGCCGCACGCGCTATCTCTCGCTCGCGACGGCGGCCTTCTTCGGCATCGGCGCGTACACGAGCGCACTGGTGCTGGAAAGCCTGCCCTGGCTCGCGGCCGTGGGCCTGGGCGCGCTGGTCGCGGCCGCCATCGCGCTCGTGATGGGTGCGGCCGTGCTGCACCTGCGCGGGACCTACTTCGCGGTGCTGACCTTCGGCATGACCGAGCTGATCCGCCATGCCGTGACCTACTTCGAGAAGCAGGTCACGGGCACGGTGGGCCGCGTGCTCGTGGTCGTGCCCGAGGAGAGCACGGTCTACTACACCGTGCTGGGCATCGCCTGCGCGGCCGTGGGCACGGCCATCGCGGTGCGGCGCAGCCGCTTCGGCCTGGCGCTCGTGGGCATCGGTGCGGACGAGCAGCGCGCGCAGACCCTTGGCGTGAACACGCGATGGGCCAAGACCCTGGGCTTCGCGCTGACGGCTGCTTTCGCCGGCGCCGTGGGCGCGGCCATGGCCGTGCGCTGGACCTACATCGACCCCGTCACGGTGTTCAACCCCTTCATCGGTTTCCAGACCGTGCTGATCGCGCTGATCGGCGGGGCCGCCACGCTGTGGGGCCCGCTCATGGCGGCCGTGGTGTTCAGCGTGCTGGCCGAAACCCTGCGCCTGCAGCTGCCGCAGGCCTACATGATGACGCTGGGCCTGCTGCTGATCCTGTCGGTCATGTACCTGCCCGACGGCCTGGGCAGCCTGCGCTGGGGGCAGGTGCGGGGCTGGTTCCAGCGGGAGCGCCACGATGGCTGAGCGCCTGTTGCAAGCCCATGCGCTCACCGTGCGCTTCGGCGGCCTGACGGCGGTCGACGCGGTGGATGCGCATTTCGATGCGGGCGAGCTGGTCGGCATCATCGGCCCCAACGGCGCCGGCAAGACCACCTTCTTCAATGCGATCTCGGGTGTGCAGCCGCCCACCAGCGGCGCGCTGCTGCTCAGCGGTCGCGACCTGGCCGGCCAGGGGCCGCACCGTTTCGCCGCGCAGGGTGTGGCGCGCACCTTCCAGACGCCGCGCGTGTTCGGCGGCCTGCGCGTGGTGGACAACGTGGATTTCGGCCTGCAGTTCGCGGGCCGGCACCGTGCGGCAGCGCCCGCGCTGGCCGATGCCGACCGCATCCTCGCGCTGATCGGCCTGTCGGCCCAGGCCGCGCTGCCGGCTGCCGCGATCACGCCGGCCCAGCAACGCCTGCTGGAGATCGGCATGGCGCTGGCCACGCGGCCGCGGCTGCTGCTGCTGGACGAGGTGGCGGCCGGGCTGACCGAGGCCGAGGTCGAGGCCATGGCCCGGCTGATCGGGCGGCTGCGCGGCGAGCTGGGCCTCGCGGTGGTCTGGATCGAGCATGCCGTGGCGACGCTGCTGCGCCATGTGGAGCGCGTGCTGGTGCTGCACCAGGGCCGCAAGATCGCCGATGGCACGCCGGCCGAGATCACGCGCAATGCCGAGGTGGTCGAGGCCTACCTGGGTGACGAGGTGGTGGCATGACGGCCTTGCTCAAGATCCAGGGCCTGGGGGCCGGCTACGGCGGCCTGGACGTGCTGCGTGGCATCGACCTCGAGGTCGGTGCCGGCCTGACCGTGATCCTGGGCCCCAACGGGGCCGGCAAGACCACCTTGCTCAAGGCCCTGGCGGGCCTGATCCCGCGCACCGGCACCGTGCTGCTGGACGACACGCTGCTGCCCGTGCGCAATCCGGGCGTGGCCGTGCGCCGCGGCATGGCGCTGGTCGCCGAGGGCCGCCAGCTGTTCCCGCAGATGACGGTGACCGAGAACCTGGAGCTGGGCGGCTGGCTCGTGGCCAAGGCCGAGCGCGCACAGCGCCTGCGCCAGGCGTTTGCGGACTTCCCACGCCTGGCCGAACGGGCCCGGCAACTGGCCGGCACCATGAGCGGCGGCGAGCAGCAGATGGTGGCCGTGGCCCGCGCCATGGTGAGCGGGCCGCGCCTGTTGATGCTGGACGAGCCCTCGCTGGGCCTGGCGCCGCGCATGGTGGATGAGCTGCTCGCGATCGCGCGGCGCATCGCCGACGCGGGCACCACGGTGCTGCTGGTCGAGCAGAACGTGCGCAAGGCACTGGCCGTGGCCGACCACGCCCATGTGCTCGAGCGCGGAACGCTGGTCGCGAGCGGACCGGCTGCGCAGATCGCGCAGTCCGACACCGTCCGCCAGGCCTATCTGGGCGCTCCGGCGCCGACAACCTGAAGGAGTCTTTTCATGTCCGACCTGTCCATGCTGATCAACGGCCTGGCCGCCGGCGCCGCCGATGGCGCGACCTTCGAGCGCCGCAACCCGCTGGATGGCAGCCTGGCCACGCGCGCACCGGCAGCCAAGGCCGCCGATGCCATCCGCGCCGTGGAGGCCGCGGCCGCGGCCTTTCCGGCCTGGAGCCAGACCGGCCCCAACGCACGCCGTGCGCTGCTGCTCAAGGCCGCCGATGCGCTCGAGGCCAAGACCGCCGACTTCGTGGCGGCGCTGCCGCGCGAGACCGGCGCCACGGCCCTGTGGGCCGGCTTCAACGCGCATCTGGCCGCCAACATGCTGCGCGAGGCCGCAGCGCTGACCACGCAGGTGGCGGGCGAAGTGATTCCTTCGGACGTTCCGGGCAGCCTGGCCCTGGCGGTGCGCCAGCCGGCCGGTGTGGTGCTGGGCATCGCGCCCTGGAACGCGCCCGTGATCCTGGGGGTGCGTGCCATCGCCACGCCGCTGGCCTGCGGCAACACCGTGGTGTTCAAGGGCTCCGAGCTGTGCCCGCACACGCACCAGCTGATCGCCCAGGCCTTCGTCGACGCGGGCTTCCCGCCCGGCGTGGTGAACTACATCACCAACGCGCCGGCCGATGCGGCGGCCGTGGTCGAGGCCATGATCGCCCACCCGGCCGTGCGGCGTGTGAACTTCACGGGTTCCACGCGCGTGGGCAAGCTGATCGCGGTGCAGTGCGCACAGCAGTTGAAGCCCGTGGTGCTCGAGCTGGGCGGCAAGGCGCCGCTGGTGGTGCTGGACGATGCCGACCTGGACGCGGCCGTGAACGGCGCGGCCTTCGGCTGCTTCATGAACTCGGGCCAGATCTGCATGAGCACCGAGCGGCTCGTGGTGGACGCTGCCATCGCCGACGCGTTCGTGGAGAAGTTCGCGGCCAAGGCGCGCAGCCTGCCGCTGGGCGACCCGCGCGGCCCGGATCCCGTGGTGCTGGGCAGCGTGGTCGGCATGAACACGGTCGAGCACTGCAATGCGCTGATCGACGATGCGCTGGCCAAGGGCGCCAAGCTGCTGTGCGGCGGCAAGGCCGAGAACACGCTGATGCCGGCCACCCTGCTGGACCATGTGACGCCTGCCATGCGCATCTATGGCGAGGAGACCTTCGGCCCGGTCAAGGCCATCGTGCGCGTCCACGGCGTGGAGGAGGCCATCGCCTGCGCCAACGACAACGTCTACGGCCTGTCCTCCGCCGTGTTCGGCCGCGACGTGGCGCGTGCGCTGCAGGTGGCGCAGCGCATCGAGGCGGGCATCTGCCATGTCAACGGCCCCACGGTGCACGACGAGGCGCAGATGCCCTTCGGCGGCGTCAAGGGCAGCGGCTGGGGCCGCTTCGGCGGCAAGGCAGGCATCGCCGAGTTCACGGACCTGCGCTGGGTGACCGTGCAGACCGGCGAGCGGCACTACCCGTTCTGAGCGCTGCTGCCAAGCGTGGCTGAAATGTAACGCGCGCTTGCGCCCGCCCGCCGTGCACGCCATGCTCCGCGTTCAGGGAGATGGCAAAGGAGGGCGAGTGACTTCATCCGGCTCCGCAGGGTCCGGTCGATCTTCGACACTGGCGGTACTGGCCTGCGTGGGCTGTCTGGCCTGCCTGCTGGGCTTTCTCGTGGTGCGTGACGCCGTGAACAAGACGGTGGAGCAGCAGGCGCTCGCGATCGCGCAGGTCGTTGCCGACCAGGCCATGGCGGCGCGCTCGGTCTACGCGGGCGAGGTGGCGGGCAAGCCGGTCCCGCAAGGCCTGGGGCTCGGCGCGGACCTGGAAGGCCGGTCCGGCACAGTGCCGGTGCCGGCGCAATTCCTCCAGCTGGTCGGCCTGGCATCCGTCGCGGTCTCCGACCGGCTCTACGAGTACAAGCCGGTCAGCAGGCAGAGCCTGGAGGCGAGCCCGGGCCTGTCCGACGATTTCCTGCGCTGGGCCTGGCCGCAACTGGAACAGCAGGACCGGCCGGCGTCCGATGCGCCCACCGCCTGGAAGCCGGTCTACCGCTTCGAGCAGCGCGACGGGGCACGCGTGCTGCGCTTTCTGGTGGCGGACCCGGCCGCACAGATGGGCTGCGCGGGCTGCGACAGGGCCGACGGGCAGCGGCCGGACGCACCCGCGCCGCGCGAGGCCGAAGGCGCTGCGCAGGAGGGCGCGTTCACGCAGTCCCCCTTGCCGGGCGCGCTGTCGGTGACCATTCCGCTGGAGCAGGCGCAGAAGGTGGCCAGCAGCAGCATCACGCAGGCGACGGTGTTCTTTTTCGGCATCCTGCTGGCCAGCTTCCTGGCGCTGGCCTGGTTCGACTGGCGGCTCGGGCTGCAACGCCTGGGTCTGCGCAAGACCCAGGCGCAGCTGGCCCGCTCGGAGCTGCAGATGCGCGAAGCGGAGCAGGCCTTCGCCGAGTTGTCCTCCTATACACAGGGCATCGACCAGCACGCGCTGGTGTCGGTCACCGACCCCGAGGGGCGCATCGTGCAGGTCAACGACAAGTTCGCGCGGACCAGCGGCTACGAGCGTCCGGCACTGCAGGGGCAGGACCACCGGCTGCTGAGTTCGGGCTTCCACGACAGCGCGTTCTTCGGCCGTATGTGGGACACCATCAAGCGTGGCGAGATCTGGCGCGACGTGGTCTGCAACCGCAGCCGTGAA
>DATKFT010000936.1:0-8599 GCA_035544335.1 Pseudorhodoferax sp. | reverse complement strand
GCCCCATGGACAGCGCGCGCACGAGCAGGTCGACATCGGCCGCCGCCACCGGCTTGCCGCTGGAGGCCGTGTAGTCGCGCGGCCGCGCGACGAAGGCGATCTTGGGGGTGTGCTGCCGCTTGGCCGCTTCCTCCACGCGCTGGATCAGGCCCATCTTCACGGCGCCCCAGGCGCGGATGGTCTCGAAGCGCGCGAGCGCAGCCTTGTCGCCGTTGACCGCAGCCTGCAGCTCGGTGCCCGTGTAGCCCAGGTCCTCGGCGTTCAGGAAGATGGTGGGAATGCCCGCGTTGATCAGCGTGGCCTGGAAGCTGCCGACGCCCGGCACCTCCAGCTCATCGACCAATCGGCCCGTGGGGAACATCGCACCGCCGTCCTCGCCCTCGTCGGCCGGGTCCATGAATTCCAGCTGCACCTCGGCGGCCGGGAAGGTCACGCCGTCCAGCTCGAAGTCCCCGGTCTCCTGCACCTGGCCGTTCGTGATCGGCACATGGGCCACGATGGTCTTGCCGATGTTGGCCTGCCAGATGCGCACGGTGCACACGCCATCGGGCGGCACGCGGGCCGGATCGATCAGGCCCTGCGCGATCGCGAACGGACCCACGGCGGCCGACAGGTTGCCGCAGTTGCCCGACCAGTCGACGAAAGCGCTGTCGATGGAGACCTGGCCGAACAGGTAGTCCACGTCGTGGCCGGGCCGCGTGCTCTTGGACAGGATCACGGTCTTGGAGGTGGACGAGGTGGCCGCGCCCATGCCGTCGATCTGCTTGCCGTAGGGGTCGGGGCTGCCGATCACGCGCAGCAGCAGCGCGTCGCGCGCGGCACCGGGCTGCCGGCAGGGCTCGGGCAGGTCCTGCAGGCGGAAGAACACACCCTTGCTCGTGCCGCCGCGCATGTAGGTGGCCGGGATCCTGATTTGCGGTGCGAATGCCATGGTGCTGCTGTCCTTCAAACGGTGGCGGCCTGCTCGGCGAGAAAGTCCTGCGCGAAGCGCTGCAGCACGCCGCCGGCTTCGTAGACCGAGACCTCCTCGGCGGTGTCGAGCCGGCAGGCCACGGGGACGTCGACCGTGCTGCCGTCGCGCCGGCGCACGACCAGTGTGAGCTCGGCGCGCGGCCGGCGTTCGCCCACCACATCGTAGGTCTCCGTGCCGTCCAGGCCCAGCGTGCGCCGCGTGGTGCCGGGCAGGAACTCCAGCGGCAGCACGCCCATGCCGATCAGGTTGGTGCGGTGGATGCGCTCGAAGCCTTCGGCCACGACGGTCTCCACGCCCGCCAGGCGCACGCCCTTGGCCGCCCAGTCGCGGCTGGAGCCCTGGCCGTAGTCGGCACCGGCGATGATGATGAGCGGCTGGCGGCGGTCCAAGTAGGTCGCGATGGCCTCCCACATGCGCACGACCCGTCCCTCGGGCTCGACGCGGGCCAGCGAGCCCTTCTTCTGCTGGCCGTCCACCACCGCCATCTCGTTGACGAGCTGCGGGTTCGCGAAGGTGGCGCGCATGGCGGTCAGGTGGTCGCCACGGTGCGTGGCGTAGGAATTGAAGTCCTCCTCGGGCAGGCCCATCTGGGCGAGGTACTCGCCGGCCGCGCTGTCCGGCAGGATGGCGTTGGACGGCGACAGATGGTCCGTCGTGATGTTGTCGGGCAGCAGCGCGAGCGGGCGCATGCCCTTCAACGTGCGCGGGTTCGCGGCCAGCGCGCCCACGCCCTCGGTGTCCCAGTAGGGCGGGCGCCGGATGTAGGTGGACTGGGGGCGCCAGTCGTACTGCGGCGCCACGCGTTCACCGTCGTCCACGCGCAGCGCGAACATGGGCTCGTAAACGCGGCGGAACTGCGCAGGCTTGACGCTGGCGGCCACGATGGCGTCGATCTCTTCGTCGCTGGGCCAGATGTCCTTGAGCCGGATCTCGCGGCCGTCCACGACCGCCAGCACGTCCTGCTCGATGTCGAAGCGCACGGTGCCCGCGATCGCATAGGCCACGACCAGCGGCGGCGAGGCCAGGAAGGCCTGCTTGGCATAGGGGTGGATGCGGCCGTCGAAGTTGCGGTTGCCCGAGAGCACGGCCGTGGTGTAGAGATCGCGGTCCACGACCTCCTGCTGAATCCTGGGATCGAGCGCGCCGCTCATGCCGTTGCAGGTGGTGCAGGCGAAGGCCACGATGCCGAAGCCCAGCTTCTCCAGGTCGCCGAGCAGGCCAGCCTCCTCGAGGTACAGCGCCACGGCCTTGGAGCCCGGCGCCAGCGAGGACTTGACCCAGGGCTTGCGGGAAAGGCCCAGCCGGTTGGCGTTGCGCGCCAGCAGCGCGGCCGCGATCACGTTGCGCGGGTTGCTCGTGTTGGTGCAGCTCGTGATGGCGGCAATGATCACGGCCCCGTCGGGCATCAGGCCCTGGGCCTCCTGTGCGCGGGCCTGCGCCAGGTTCTGCGCGATGCCGCGCTCGGCCAGCGCCGAGGTGGGCAGCCGGCGGTGCGGGTTCGAGGGGCCCGCCATGTTGCGCACGACCGTGGACAGGTCGAACTTCAGCACGCGCTCGTAGTAGGCGGTTTCCAGGCTGTCGGCCCAAAAGCCCGCGGTCTTGGCATAGGTCTCGACCAGCTGCACCTGGTCTTCGTCGCGGCCGGTCAGGCGCAGGTAGGCCAGGGTCTGTTCGTCGATGGAGAACAGCGCGGCCGTGGCGCCGTACTCGGGGCACATGTTCGAGATGGTCGCCCGGTCCCCGATCGTGAGGTGGCGCGCGCCCTCGCCGAAGAATTCGAGGTAGGCACCCACCACCTTTTCCTGGCGCAGGAACTCGGTCAGTGCGAGCACGATGTCGGTGGCCGTGATGCCGCTCTGGCGGCGCCCGCTGAGCTCCACGCCCACGATGTCGGGCAGCCGCATCCACGAGGCGCGGCCCAGCATCACGTTCTCGGCCTCCAGGCCGCCCACGCCGACCGCGATCACGCCCAGCGCATCCACGTGCGGCGTGTGGCTGTCGGTGCCCACGCAGGTGTCGGGAAACGCCAGCTTCCCCAGTTCATCGTCCTGCACGGTGACCACGGGCGACATCTTCTCCAGGTTGATCTGGTGCATGATGCCGTTGCCCGCGGGGATCACGTCCACGTTGGCGAAGGCCTTCTTGGTCCACTCGATGAAGTGGAAGCGGTCTTCGTTGCGGCGGTCCTCGATCGCGCGGTTCTTGGCGAAGGCATCGGGGTCGAAGCCACCGCACTCCACGGCCAGCGAGTGGTCCACGATCAGCTGCACCGGCACCACGGGATTCACGGCCGCCGGATCGCCGCCCTGGGCCGCGATCGCATCGCGCAGGCCCGCCAGGTCCACGAGCGCGGTCTGGCCCAGGATGTCGTGGCAGACCACGCGCACGGGATACCAGGGAAAGTCCAGGTCGGTGCGGCGCTCGATGAGCTGGGTGAGGTAATCGTCGATGCGCGCGGGCTCGGCCCGGCGAACGATGTTCTCGGCATGCACGCGCGCCGTGTAGGGCAGGCGGTCCCAGGCACCCGCGTGCAGCGCGTCGACGGCGGCACGCGCGTCGATGTAGTCCAGCGCTATGCCGGGCAGCTTTTTTCTGTGGTTCGGATTCATGGGGCGACAAGAAAAGAGGGCGGGCCCACGGCCCGCCCCGAACGACCAGGGGTCGAGGGTGAATGTGGCGTAGCGTGCAGCCGCTCAGCGGCGTGCCTCGATGGGCACGAACGCGAGGTCTTCGGGGCCCGTGTAGTTGGCGCTGGGCCGGATGATCTTGTTGTCCACACGCTGCTCGATCACGTGCGCGGCCCAGCCGCTGGTGCGCGCGATCACGAACAGCGGCGTGAACATCGCGGTGGGCACGCCCATCATGTGGTAGCTCACGGCGCTGAACCAGTCCAGGTTGGGGAACATCTTCTTGACCTCCCACATCACCGACTCGAGCCGCTCGGCGATGTCGAACATCTTGGTCGAGCCCGCCTCTTCGGACAGGCGCCTGGCCACGCCCTTGATGACCACGTTGCGTGGATCGCTGACGGTGTAGACCGGGTGGCCGAAGCCGATCACGACCTCCTTGCGCTCGACGCGTGCGCGGATGTCGGCCTCGGCCTCGCCGGGGTTGTCGTAGCGCTTCTGGATCTCGAAGGCCACCTCGTTGGCGCCGCCGTGCTTGGGGCCGCGCAGCGCACCGATGGCGCCCGCGACGGCCGAGTACATGTCGCTGCCCGTGCCGGCGATCACGCGGGCCGTGAAGGTGGAGGCGTTGAACTCGTGCTCGGCGTACAGGTTCAGCGAGGTGTGCATGGCACGCACCCAGGCGTCCGAGGGCTTCTCGCCGTGCAGCAGGTGCAGGAAGTGGCCGCCGATGGAATCGTCGTCGGTCTCCACCGCGATGCGCTTGCCCTGCGTGCTCCAGTGGTACCAGTACAGCAGCATGGAGCCCAGCGAGGCCATCAGCCGGTCGGCGATGTCGCGCGCGCCGGGCAGGCCGTGGTCGTCCTTCTCGGGCAGGATGCAGCCCAGCGCCGAGACGCCCGTGCGCATCACGTCCATGGGGTGGGCGCTGGCGGGCAGTTGCTCGAGCGCGTCCTTGACGCTGGCGGGCAGGCCGCGCATGGCCTTCAGCTTCGTCTTGTAGGCCTTGAGTTCGGCGCGCGTGGGCAGCTTGCCGTGCACGAGCAGGTGGGCGATCTCCTCGAACTCGCAGACCTCGGCGACGTCCAGGATGTCGTAGCCGCGGTAGTGCAGGTCGTTGCCGGTGCGGCCCACGGTGCACAAGGCGGTGTTGCCCGCGGTCACGCCCGACAGGGCAACGGACTTCTTGGGTTTGAAGCCAGGCTGGGGGGTCTCGGTGGTCGTGGCGGTCATGTGGTGGCTTTCTTGTCCAGGTAGGAACGCTTGATGGAGACGGGGCGGCCGGACGCATCCACGGCGACGAGCTCGAACACCCCCTTGAGCACTTCTTCGGGCGGCACGCCGGGCACATCGGCCCAGCCACTGACGCAGGCCGTCATGGAGCTCCTGCCCACGCGGCTGACCCAGGCACGCAGCGTGAGCTGCTGGCCCACGGCCACGGGCGAGAGGAACTGCACGCCGGTCACGCCGGCCATCACGAGCTCGCGCTGCGCGAGGCTGCGGCCCGCGAGGAACGCGGCCTGCGCCATGAGCTGCAGGCCCTGGCCTGCGAACAGCGTGCCGCGGTGGTTGGCATGCACGGGCAGCACCAGGTGCCGCGACTCGACGGTTCCCAAAGCGGTTGTCATGCTTCGCAATTTACGCAGAATAGCCCCACTGAACCAGCACTGAAAAGGCGAAGGCTTGCGAATGAAAACCCGTGAATTTGCGAATTCTGCGAATTTCCTGGAGCTGCTGCGGCCATGAAGAAGACCTTCATGGGGGTGCGGCTGCGCAAGATGCGCGCCGAACGCGGCCTGTCGCAGGTCGCGATGGCGCAGGCGCTGGGCCTGTCGCCGAGCTACCTGAACCAGCTGGAACAGAACCAGCGCCCGCTGACCGTGGCCGTGCTGCTCAAGATCGCGCGCACGCTGGGCGTGGACATCCAGCAGTTCTCCGAGGACGAGGAGTCGCGGCTCGTGGCCAGCATGCAGGAAGCGCTGGCCGATGCGCCCGAAGCCGTGGCGCTGGCCGAGATGAAGGAGGTCGCCGCGCAGATGCCGGCCGTGGGACGGGCGCTGATCGCGCTGTACCGGCGCAACCTGGAACTGACCGAGCAGATGGAGACCATGGCGGCCACCATGGGCGACGACCGCTCGGGCAGCGTGCAGCGCGCGATGCCGTTCGAGCTCGTGCGCGACTTCTTCTTCGCGCACCAGAACTACTTCGACGGCCTGGACCGCGCCGCGGAAGACCTGGCCCTGCAGGCCAGGGAGAGCGGCGGGCCGCTGACCGACTGGCTCGTGCAGCGGCTGCTCAGGCAGCACGGCGTGCGCGTGCTGACGACCGACGACGCCCGGCAGAGCAAGCGCGACTACGATCCGCGCGCACGCACGCTGCGCCTGTCGGCCACGCTGGACGTGGGGCAGCAGGCCTTCCAGCTCGGCACGCAGCTCGCGCTGCTGGAGCTCGGCGAGACCATCGACACGCTGACCGAGGTGGCACCGTTCACCGAGGACAGCGCCTCACGCCAGCTCGCGCGCATCGGCCTGGCGAACTACTTCGCGGGCGCACTGGCGCTGCCCTACGGCCTGTTCCTGCAGGCGGCCGAGACGCTGCGCTACGACATCGAGCTGCTGGGCCAGCGCTTCGGCATCGGCTTCGAGACCGCCTGCCACCGGCTCAGCACGCTGCAACGGCCCGGCGCGCCCGGTGTGCCGTTTTTCTTCGTGCGCGTGGACCGTGCCGGCAATATTTCCAAGCGCCAGTCCGCCACGCACTTCCACTTCAGCCGCACGGGCGGCACCTGCCCGCTGTGGAACGTGTACGAGGCCTTCGGCCAGCCCGGCCGCATCCTGCCGCAGATCGCACGCATGCCCGACGGGCGCAGCTACCTGTGGATCGCGCGCGCGGTCTCGCGCGGCGCGCTGGGCTACGGTGCGCCGCGCAAGACCTTCTCGATCGGCCTGGGCTGCGACATCCGGCATGCGCCGCGGCTGGTCTATGCCAAGGGCCTGGACCTGGGCGACCCGGAAGCCGCCACGCCGATCGGCATGGGCTGCAAGGTCTGCGACCGCGAGCACTGCCCGCAGCGCGCGTTTCCCTACATCGGCCGCCCGCTGGACGTGGACGTGAACCAGAGCCGTTTCACGCCGTACAGCGCGACACCCGAGCGCTGAGACCGTGTTCACGGCCCAGCCGGGGTCGCGAACAGGTTCTGCTGCACCTGGCACGACCGTTGCTGCAGCACAGAAGTACAGCGCGCCAGCAGGCGTGCTGGCCCACAATCACGCCCACCATGACGATTTCCTCTCCCGCCGATTTCGAGCAGATGTTCGAGTGGGCCCCCATCTCGCTCTGGCTCGAGGACTACAGCGCGCTCAAGACCTTGTTCGATGGCTGGCGCACGGACGGTGTGACCGATCTGCAGGCCCATCTGCAGGCTTCGCCGGACCGCCTGCAGCAGTGCGCGGCCTGCCTGCGCATGGTGACGGTGAACCGGCAGACGCTCAAGCTCTTCGCCGCCGGCAGCCCGCAGGAGTTGCGCGAGCGGCTGGGCGAGGTGTTCCGCCAGGACATGCTCGCGCAGATGCTGCCCGAGATGCTGGCCCTGTGGCAGGGCCAGCTGGACTTCTCCAACGACACGGTCAACTACGCGCTGGACGGACGCCGCATCGAGGCACGCATCCATGTGCGCGTGCTGCAGGGCCACGAGGAACGCTGGGACCGCGTGCTCGTGGCGCTGGACGACATCACGCAGACCGTGCAGGCGCGCCAGCAGCTGGTGGCCAGCGAGCACTATGCGCGCGGCCTGTTCCAGTGCTCGCCGGTGTCGCTGTGGGTGGAGGACTTCAGCGGCGTCAAGCAGGCGCTCGACGAGGTGCGCGCCCAGGGCATCGAGGACTTTCGCGTGTTCCTGAGCGTGCACCCGGAGTTCATCGGCCGCTGCATGGACGAGATCCGCGTGCTGGAGGTCAACCAGCAGACGCTGGACATGTTCGGCGCGGCCAACCAGGAGGAGCTGCTGGCCAACCTGGGCCGCGTGTTCCGCGACGAGATGCACGACACCTTCGCCGAGCAGCTCGTCGACCTGTGGAATGGCAAGACCGTGCAGACGCGCGAGGTCATCAACTATGGCCTGAGCGGCGCGCTGATCAACATCCACATGCAGTTCGCGGTGCTGCCCGCGCATGCCGAGCGCTGGGACCTGGCGCTGGTCTCGCTTGTGGACATCACGGCCCGCAAGAAGGCCGAGGCCTACCTCGAGTACCTGGGCAAGCACGATTCGCTGACCCGGCTGCGCAACCGCGCCTTCTACGTGGAGGAGCTCAACCGCATCTCGCGCAAGGGGCCCTGGCCGCTCGGCATCCTGGCCATGGACCTGAACGGGCTCAAGCGCGTCAACGACAGCGAAGGCCATGTGGCCGGCGATGCGCTGCTGCGCCGGGCCGGCGAGGTGCTGTCCAGCGCCACGGCCGGCCAGCCCTGGTGCATGGCGCGCATCGGCGGCGACGAGTTCGTGGCCCTGCTGCCCGGCGCGGACGAACGCGTGGCGCAGGAGCTCAAGGACCGCATCGACTCCATGGTGGAACTCAACAACCAGTTCTACCCGGGCTACACGCTGAGCCTGTCGATCGGCATCGCGAGTGCGCAGCGCGCCTCCGAGGTCGAGGATGCCTTGCACGCGGCCGACCAGGCCATGTTCGACGCCAAGGCACGCTTCTACCAGGACGGGCGCCGCGAACGCCGGCGCACGCCGGGCTGAGGCGCCGCCGGCTCAGGCGCTCGCGTCGTCCGGAATCGCCGCGACCTCGTCGAGCCAGATGCGCGCCTCCGCATCGCTGGGCGCGCGCCAGTCGCCGCGCGGCGACAGCGAGCCGCCCGAGCCGACCTTGGGGCCATTGGGCACGCAGCTGCGCTTGAACTGGCTGGTCTGGAAGAAACGCCACACGAAGGTGCGCAGGTGGCGCTTGATCTCGGCCAGCGGGTACTGGTTGCGTTCGCCCTGCAGCGCGTCGGG
>DATKFT010000935.1:0-5828 GCA_035544335.1 Pseudorhodoferax sp. | reverse complement strand
GCGTGGCCGCGACACGGCGCCCCAGCCCTTCCTGGCGCTGCTCAGCCAAAGCCTGGCGCAGGCCGGCCTGCACCAGGCCGGGGCGAGCGCCGCACCGTCGGTGGGCCAGGCCCTGCGCGAGGCGGCGCGCCGGCGCACGCTCACGCTCTTCGTCGACAACCTGCAGCAGCTGCCGCGCACGGTGCAGGCCACCCTGCTGCAGGAGCTGCTCGAGGCGCTGCCGCCGCACTGCCGCCTGGTCGTGGCCTCGCGCGCCAGGCTGCCGCTCGAGCTCGGCGCGATGAACGTGGACGGCGCGGCGACCGACGTGCCCTGCGAGGCGCTGCGCTTCAACGACGAGGAGGCGCTGCACTACCTGGGCCACGCGGTGTCGCCGGCCGAACTCGCGGCGCTGCAACAGGTAGCCGAAGGCTGGCCCGTGGCATTGCGCGTGTGCCGCGACCTGCTGCCGCGGCGCGGCCCGGCGCCGCATGCGCCGCAGGCGCTGGCCGACGCGCTGTGCCGCAGTGCGCGGCTGGGCGCCTACTTCGACGAGGAAGTCCTGCGTCCGCAGCCGGCCGCCGTGCGCGACTTCGTGCTGCGCCTGTCGGTGCTGGACGAGATCTGCCCCGAGCTCAGCGAATGCCTGAGCGAACCGCCCGCGGACACGGCCCTGCTGGACATCCTCGTCCAGCAGAACCTGTTCATCACGCCGATCGACGCGCGGCCGTCCTGGCTGCGCTTTCACCGGCTGTTCGCGGCCTACCTGCGCGCGCGCCATCCGCAGGCCGGCGGGCCCGACAACGGCGTGCACCGCCGCGTCGCGGCCTGGCTGCTGCACCGCGGCCTGTATGCCCAGGCCCTGCCGCACATCTATGCCGTGGGCGATGCGAACCTGATCGCCCAGCTGCTGATCGCCTCGGGCGGCTGGTGCCTGCTGTTCCGTGGCGGCGCGACCGTGGCGCGCATCCTGCACAGCCTGCCGCTGGCCGTGGTGCGCGCCCACCCCGCGCTGGAGCTCGCACGCATCTACCGCATGGTGCACACGGGCGAGATCGCGCAGGCCCGGCAATGCTTCGAGGACCTCAAGAAGGCCACCCGCGACTTCAGCGAGGGCGCCGTCGGCCAGCGCCCCTCGCAGGCCGACGGCATCGTCATGGAGCTGCTGCTCTCGCTCTACGAGGACCGCACGCTGGGGCCGCAGACGCTGATCAGGGCCGAGGCCGGCCTGAGCACCGACCTCAGCGAGGATGCGATCCGCTCCTCGGTGATCCGCGAACTGCTGTCCTGGTCGTTCTACCACGCGGGCAGCTTCCACAAGGCCCAGTCCATCGGCCAGGAGTCGGTCGACCTGTGCGTGCGCAGCGGCATCCCCTATGTGCAGATCTACGCCTACCTCGTGATCGGCCTGTCGGAGCTGGCCGAAGGCCACATCGACCGCGCCGCCGCCATGTACGCGCACGCGCAAGAGCAGGCCGCGCGCTGCTTCGGCGACGGCTGCAACCAGGTCATGGCCGCGCAGATCTTCGGCGCGGAAATCCTCTACGCGCGCAACCAGGTCGGTCCGGCCCGCAACTGCACGGCCTACTGGCGCGAGGCCGTGGCCGACGGCGACGGCTGGGTCGACCTGTATGCCTCGCTGTACCGGACCCTGAGCTCCTCGGTGCGCGTGCTCGGCGACGGGCCGGCCGCGATGGCCGTGCTGGAACAGGCCCGCCACATGGCGCGCAGCCGGCGCCTGTGGCGCCTCGACCAGATCCTGCACAACCACCAGCTGCGCGAGGCCTGCATCGGCGGCGAGACCGAACTCGCCGACCGCCTGGCGCACGAGTTGCGCAACGCGCACCCGCGCGCGGTGTCGGTGCAGCACCAGGGCTGGCGCGTCTGGTACACGCGGCTGCTCGCGCTGGCCCGCCATGCGCTGGGCCAGCACGATCTCGCGGCCTGCGCGCAAATGCTGCAGGACATCGACCAGCTGGCCTTCACGGGCAGCGGCGACCACAGCCTGTGCCGGCTCGAGCGCGACCTGCTGGAGGCGCGCATGCTGCACGCGCGCGGCGGCGATGCCTACGCAAGGCCGCTGTCGCGCGCGCTGATGCAGGCGGCCGAGGCCGCGCTGGTGCGCCCCATCCTCGACGAAGGCCCGGCCATGCTGCGCATGCTGCGCCAGTACGCCGAGAGCTTCAGCCTGTCGCGCGCGGTCGGCCAGTTCCTGCAGGAAGTGCAGGCCCAGGCCGTGCAGGAATACGGCGCGCCCCTGCAGCCGGCGCCCGAGGCCGCCGTGGCGCGCGGCCCGGTCCATGCCAGCGTCGAGACCGATCTGCTCAGCAAGCGCGAAGCCGATGTGCTCGCGCTGATCTGCGATGGCCTGACCAGCAAGGAGATCGCGCGCCGGCTGGACATCTCCGTGAACACCGTGCTCACGCACCGCAAGAACCTGTACCGCAAGCTCAGCGCGACCACGCGCTCGCAGCTCATCACGATCGCCAGGGAGCAGCAGGTGCTCAAGCCCGGGGTCGTCGCAGCCCCCTACGCGCGCGAAGCCTGAGAAGCCCACGGCGGGCGGTCCCTCCCCCGCCCATCACACATTGCGTGTGACTGTTTTCGGCGCGGTGCGCCGGCACGATGGACGCCAGATTCCCGGACCCGGGATCCGCGCCCCTCGACACGGAAAGCACCATGAACATCCTTGCCAAGCCCCTGGCCACGCTCGCGTTGACGTGCGCCGCATTGCCGCTGGCGGCCCAGCCGCAGGCTCCGATCAAGATCGGCTTCGCGATCGCCGAAAGCGGCTGGATGACCGCCTACGACGGCCCGCCACACAAGGCGGCCATGCTCAAGATCGAGGAGCTCAACCGCCAGGGCGGGCTGCTCGGGCGGCGCATCGAGACCCTGGTCGCCGACACCAAGAGCGAGCGCGAGCAGGGCGCCAAGGCCGGTGAATCGCTGGTGGCCCAGGGCGTGGACCTGCTCGTGGTGTCCAGCGACTACGACTACGGCGCGCCTGCCGCGCTGGCCGCGCGCAAGGCCAGCAAGCTGGCCTTCAGCCTCGGCGCGGGCGACCCCAAGATGGGGCCGCTGGGCGTGGGCCCCCATGTGTTCACACCCAACCTCGCCGCGCAGGTGGAAGGCATCACCATGGCCGAGTGGGCGTACCAGCAAAAGGGCCTGCGCCGCGCCTACGTGCTGGAGGACCAGTCGATCGAGTACAGCAAGTCGGGTTGTGCGGGCTTTCGCGCGGGCTGGACCCGGCTGGCGGGTGCGGCCGGCATCGCGGGCTCGGACAGCTTCAAGAATGCCGATGCCTCGATCGCCTCGCAGATCAGCCGGCTGCGCGCGCTGTCGCCGGCGCCCGACGCGATCTACCTGTGCACCTACAACCCCGGCGGCGCCTCCGCCATCCGCCAGCTGCGCGCGGCCGGCATCGCGCTGCCCATCCTCGCCAACGTGGGCATGACCGACGCCTACTGGCTGTCGGCCGTGCCACAGCTCAGCGACTTCTACGTTCCCACCTACATGTCGATCTTCGGGGACGATCCGCGCCCGGCCATCGGCAGTTTTCTGGCGGCCTTCACGCAGCGCTATGGCGCACGCCCCGAATCGGCCTATGCCGTGCTGGGCTACAGCATGGTCGAGCAATGGGCCATCGCGGTGCAACGGGCCGGCAGCACGGCGGCGGCGGCCGTCACCGCCGAACTGGAGAAGTTCCGCGAGGAGGCGCTGACCATCGGCCCGACCAGCTACTCGCGCGAACTGCACATCCAGGTCGACCGTCCGCTGCTGATCATGGAAGTCCAGAACGGCAAGAACCGGGCGATCGAGGTCTGGCGCAACACGCTGATTCCCTCCACCCAGCTGCTGTTCCGCATGGCGGCCAAGCCATGAGGCCGGCCGATGGCGCGCTCGCCATGGATGCGGCCCTGCCCGTACCGGCGCCGCACGCGCGGCCGACGGACAGGCCCGCGCAGCCCACGCTGGAGGTCGAACAACTCTGCGTGCGGTTCGGCGGCCTGGCCGCGCTGACCGAGGTCGGCTTTCGCCTGCACCGCGGCCAGGTGGTCGGCCTGATCGGCCCCAACGGCGCGGGCAAGACCACGCTCGTGAACTGCCTGTCGGGCTACCAGCGTCCCAGCAGCGGCGCGGTCCGCCTGGCCGGTGCCGACACGACCGGATGGTCGCCTGCGCGGCTGCGCCGGGCCGGCGTCGCGCGCACCTTCCAGGCTGGCCGCCTGTTCGCCGGCCTCACGGTGGCCGAGAACGTCGAGGCCGGGCTGCTCGGCCTGGGCCTGGGCCGGCGCGAGGCCGCGGTGCAGGTGCGCGCGATGCTGCAGCTGCTCGAGCTCACGGCCGACGCCGGGCGGCTCGCCGGCACGCTGCCGTACACGGCCGCACGCACCGTCTCCATCGCGCGCGCGCTCGTGCAGTCGCCGGCCTTCCTGCTGCTGGACGAGCCCGCGGCCGGCATGTCGGACAGCGAGAGCGCGCAGCTGGGCGCCTTCATCGCCACGCTGCCCGCGCGCTTCGGCTGCGGCGTGCTGCTGATCGAACACAACATGGCGCTCATCGACCGCGTCAGCGAGCGCATCCACGTGCTCGACGGCGGGCGCTCGCTGGCCGACGGCACGCCGGCGCAGATCCGCGCCAACCCGGCCGTCGCGGCCGCCTACCTGGGCGCCGCGGCGGATTCCGGCGCGCAGCCCGCCATGGAGGACATGCCATGCTCGACATAGACGACCTGCACGTGCACTACGGCCCGCTGAAGGCGCTGTCGGGCGTGTCGCTCCGGGTCGGCCGCGGCGAGGTCGTGGGCGTCATCGGCCCCAACGGGGCCGGCAAGTCCACGCTGATGGCCGCGGTGGCCGGTGGCATCCCGGCCCGGCGTGGCCGCGTGACGCTGGACGGCCGGCCCATCGCCGGCATGCGCTCGGACCGCATCGCCCGCCTGGGCCTCACGCTGGTGCCGGAGGGCCGCCACGTGTTCGGCATGCTCTCGGTCCGCGAGAACCTGCTGCTGGGCGCCAGCCTGCACCCGGACGCCCCCGCGGCGATCGAACGCGTGCTGGCCGATTTCCCGCGGCTGCGCGAGCGCCTGCACATGCCGGCCGGCAAGCTGTCGGGCGGCGAGCAGCAGATGCTCGTGATCGGCCGCGCGCTGCTCACGCGCCCGCGGCTGATGCTGGTCGACGAGCCCTCGCTGGGCCTGGCGCCGCGCATCGTCGACCAGGTCTACGCGCTGCTGCTGCAGCTGCGCGAGCGCGCAGGCCTGAGCCTGCTCGTCAACGAGCAGAGCGCCACGCGGCTGCTGCGCGCGGCCGACCGCGTGTACGTGCTGCGCGAGGGACAGGTGCGCCTGCAGGGGCGCGCTGCGCAACTGCGCGAGGGCGAGGCGCTGGCCCGCGCCTACTTCGGCCATGCCCAGGCGCCGGCCCAGGAGGCCGCAGCATGAGCTACCTGCTGCAGACCGTGGTGGACGCGCTGAGCCTGGGCAGCCTCTACGCGCTGGCCGCGCTGGGCATCGGGCTGCTGTTCGGCATCCTGCGCCTGGTCAACTTCGCCCACGGCGACCTCATCGCGCTGTGCGCCTATGCGTTGATCCTGCCCGTCCCGGGCGAGGGCGGCACGCAGCCGATGCTGGCCGCGCTGCCCGTGCCGCTGCTGGTCGTGGCCGTGATGCTGGTGGGCGCACTGGCCGCCAACGCGGCCGACCTCGCGGTGTTCCGGCCGCTGCGCCGCGCCTCGGTACCCACGCTGATGATCGCCTCGTTCGCGATCGGCTATGTGCTGCAGAACGCGCTGCTGGGCCTGTACGGCGCGCGACCGAAGAACTTCGACCTGTGGCCGGCGCTGAA
>DATKFT010000934.1:0-2496 GCA_035544335.1 Pseudorhodoferax sp. | reverse complement strand
CCTGGCACAGGTTCGTGCCGGAGGAACTCGACGAGCGCGAGCTCGACCAGGCCGACTGGAGCGCCTGGATGAACGCCGAGGCGCGCGTCTTCGAGCAGGTGCGTGCACAGGTCAGCGAGCAGCTGGACGCCGAGGAGCAGGACCAGCAACAGCAGCAGATGCAGGAGTCGCGTCGCCAGCAGGAGCGCTTCATGCGCGAACAGCGCGACGCCCAGGAGCAGCAGCAGCGCCGCCAGATGCAGGAACGACGGCAGCTGGACACACAGCGGGAACGGCCGCCGCGCACCGCCATCCAGCAGGAACGCTGGCAGCAGCCGGCGGATCCGTCCCGCCGGCCCGGCAACCGGGACTAATGGGCCTCAGCTGCCGGCGACCTTCATGCGGTCGACCAGCACCGAGCCCACGGTCTTGGCGCCGTAGTTGTAGGCATCGGCGCCGACCGCGGCGATGCCCTGGAACATGTCCTTGAGGTTGCCAGCGATCGTGATCTCCTCGACCGGATAGGCGATCTCGCCGTTCTCGACCCAGAAGCCGCTCGCGCCGCGCGAGTAGTCGCCCGTCACGTAGTTCACGCCATGGCCCATGAGCTCGATCACGAACAGGCCACGGCCGAGCTTGCGCAACATCGCGGCCAGATCGTCGCCGGGCTGCGTCAGACGCGACTGCAGCACCAGGTTGTGCGAACCGCCCGCATTGCCGGTCGTGCGCATGCCCAGCTTGCGCGCCGAGTAGGTGGACAGGAAGTAGCCCTGCACACGCCCGGCGTCCACGACCCTGCGCGGTGCGACGCGCACGCCCTCCTCATCGAACGGCGAGCTGCCCTTGCCACGCAGGACAAACGGGTCCTCCAGCAGGTCGATGTGCTTGGGGAACACGGGCTTGCCCAGCGCGTCGAGCAGGAAACTACTGCGCCGGTACAGCGCGCCGCCGCTGACGGCCTGCACGAAGCCGCCGACCAGCCCGGCCGCCAGCGGGGACTCGAACAGCACCGGGCATTCCACGGTCGGGATCTTGCGCGCCTTGAGCCGCGACAGTGCGCGCTCGGCGGCATAACGACCAACCGCCTCGGGCGAGGCCAGCTCGTCGGCGCTGCGCATGGAGCTGTACCAGGCATCGCGCTGCATCTGGTCGCCGCGGCCCGCGATCGGCGCCACCGAGATCGAATGGCGCGAGCTCGCATAACCGCCGCGAAAGCCCGAGCTATGGCCCGTGAAGAAATGCGACTGTTGGGCCGACACGCCCGCACCTTCGCTGTTGGTGATGCGCTTGTCGGTCGCGAAAGCCGCCGCCTCGCAGCGCAGCGCCAGCTCGGCCGCGCCTTCCGAATCGATGTTCCAGGGGTGGAACAGGTCCAGGTCACGCGCTTCGGTCGCGATGTCCTGCACGTCGGGCAGACCCGAGGCCGGGTCCTCGGCCGTGAAGCGCGCGATGTCGAACGCGGCCTGCACGGTCTGGCGGATGGCGGCGGGCGAGAAATCCGAGGTGCTCGCGTTGCCGCGGCGCTTGCCCGCATAGACCGTCACGCCCAGCGACTTGTCGCGGTTGCGCTCCACCGTTTCCAGCTCGCCCTTGCGCACGGAGACCGACAGCCCGCAGCCTTCGGAGGCCTCGGCACCGGCGTCGGTGGCGCCGATCTTCTTCGCGTGGGCCAGGGCCTGCTCGACGAGTTCCTGGAAAAACGACCGGCTGTAGCTGAAGCCGGCCTCGGCTGCTTGGGTGGATGCATTCATGTTGCCGGCTATGATACCGGCCGCACCGGCTTTGCCCGGCCGCCCGGGCGCTGTCCATCGCCCCCATCCTTCCCCACCGTTTTCCCGATGTCGCGCAAACCCAAAAAAGGCTACTTCGTGCGGGGCCAGTTCGTCGCCGAAGGCAGCGCGCTGGACCTGGAGCTCAAGGCCGAACTCAAAGGCACGGACGGCGCGAGCCGTACCGACCAGAAACGCGAGAGCGACGCCCTGCAGGCCCTGGGCGAAGAACTGCTGGAACTGCGCGCCGACCGGCTAGAGCGGCTCGCGCTGCCCGAAAAGCTCACCGATGCGCTGGCCGAGGTGCGCCGCATCACCAACTTCGAAGGCCGGCGCCGGCAGATGCAGTTCATCGGCAAGCTCATGCGCAAGCTGGACGAAACGGCCGTCGACCAGATCCGCCAGGCCCTGGCCGAGCAGCGCAGCGGCCCCGCGCACGAGATCGCCGCGCTGCATGCGGCCGAACAGTGGCGCACGGCCATGCTGGAGGACGATGCGGCCCTGGGCCGCTGGCTGGAACAGCATCCGGACACCGAGATGCAGCAGCTGCGGGCGCTCGTGCGCCAGGCACGCAAGGACGCCAAGCCCGAACGGCCAGGCGAGGCGCTTCGCCATGGGCGCGCCTACCGCGAGATCTTCCAGCTGCTGCGCGCGCACCTGAACCGCAACGAAGAGGATCCGGAGACCGCCGATGACGACGACACCGACGACTGAAGCCGCCTTGGAGTCCGCACGCATCGGCCTGGTC
>DATKFT010000933.1:0-6077 GCA_035544335.1 Pseudorhodoferax sp. | reverse complement strand
GGCAGCCTGACCGTGGCCACCACGCGGCCCGAGACCATGCTGGGCGACGTGGCCGTCATGGTCCACCCCGATGACGAACGCTACCAGCACCTGATCGGCCGCAGCGTCACGCTGCCGCTGGTGGGCCGCGAGATTCCCGTGATCGCCGACGACTACGTGGACCGCGCCTTCGGCACCGGTGTCGTGAAGGTCACGCCTGCGCACGACTACAACGACTACGCGGTCGGCCAGCGCCACGGCCTGCCCATGGTCTGCGTGCTGACGCTGCAGGCCACGATCAACGACGAGGCCCCCGCCAAGTACCGCGGCCTGAACCGCTTCGTCGCGCGCAAGGCCATCGTGGCCGACCTGGAGGCCATCGGCGCGCTGGTCGAGACCAAGAAGCACAAGCTCACGGTGCCGGTCTGCACGCGCACGGGCGAGGTGGTCGAGCCCATGCTGACGGACCAGTGGTTCGTGGCCATGAGCAAGGTGTCCGAGCAGGATCCCACGGGCAAGAGCATCGCGCAAAAGGCCATCGACGCCGTCAAGACCGGCGAGGTGCGCTTCGTGCCCGAGAACTGGGTCAACACCTACGACCAGTGGATGAACAACATCCAGGACTGGTGCATCAGCCGCCAGCTCTGGTGGGGCCACCAGATCCCGGCCTGGTACGACGAGGACGGCCGGGTCTACGTGGCGCGCAACGAGGCCGAAGCGCAGGCCCAGGCGGACCAGGTTTCCCCGGGCAAGACGCTGCGCCGCGACGAGGACGTGCTGGACACCTGGTACTCCGCCTCGCTGTTCCCGTTCTCCACCATGGGCTGGCCCGAGCAGTCCGACGCCCCGACCGACGACTACAACCTGTACCTGCCCTCCACGGTGCTCGTGACGGGTTACGACATCATCTTCTTCTGGGTCGCCCGGATGATCATGATGACCACCCACTTCACGGGCCGCGTGCCGTTCCGCGACGTCTACATCCACGGCCTGGTGCGCGACGCGCAGGGCAAGAAGATGAGCAAGTCCGAAGGCAACGTGCTCGACCCGGTGGACCTCATCGACGGCATCGCGCTGGCGCCGCTGCTGGACAAGCGCAGCCTGGGCCTGCGCCGGCCCGAAACCGCGCCGCAGGTGCGCAAGAACACCGAGAAGGAGTTCCCCGAGGGCATCCCGGCCTACGGCGCCGATGCGCTGCGCTTCACCTTCGCGGCGCTGGCCTCGCTGGGCCGCAGCATCAACTTCGACAGCAAGCGCTGCGAGGGCTACCGCAACTTCTGCAACAAGCTCTGGAACGCCACGCGCTTCGTGCTCATGCACTGCGAAGGCCGCGACTGCGGCCTCGCGGAGCACACCAAGGAGCAGTGCCAACCCGGCGGCGCCTTCCACGGCTACATGCAGTTCAGCCAGGCCGACCGCTGGATCGCCTCCGTGCTGCAGCAGGTCGAGGCCGAGATCGCCAAGGGCTTCGCCGAGTACCGGCTGGACAATGTGGCCAACGCGCTCTACGACTTCGTCTGGAACGAGTCCTGCGACTGGTACCTGGAGATCGCCAAGGTGCAGATCCAGACCGGCAGCGAGGCCGAGCAGCGCGCCACGCGCCGCACGCTGATCCGCACGCTGGAGTCCATCCTGCGCCTGGCGCACCCCGTCATCCCCTTCATCACCGAAGAGCTGTGGCAAAAGGTCGCGCCCGTGGCCGGCGTGCTGCCGGCCGCAGCCTCCGATGCGGCGGGCCCGTCCGTCAGCGTGGCCAAATACCCCGAGGCCCAGCCCGCCAAGATCGACGAGGCCGCCATCGCGCATGTGGCCAAGCTCAAGTCCGTGGTAGACGCCTGCCGCAACCTGCGCGGCGAGATGAACGTGTCGCCGGCCACGCGCCTGCCGCTGTACGTGGTCGGCGATGCCGCCTTCATGCGCGCGGCCGCACCCGTGCTGCAGGCCCTGGCCAAACTGGCCGAGGTCAAGGTGTTCGACGACGAAGCCGCCTGGCAGGCGGCCGCGCAGGCGGCACCGGTCGCGGTGGTCGGCGAGGCCCGCCTCGCGCTGCATGTGGAGATCGACGTCGCGGCCGAGAAGATCCGGCTGGGCAAGGAGGTCGCGCGCATCGAGGGCGAGATCGCCAAGGCCAGCGGCAAGCTGTCCAACGAGGCCTTCGTCGCCAAGGCGCCCCCGGCCGTGATCGAGCAGGAGCGCAAACGTGTCACCGACTTCTCCAGCACGTTACATCGGCTGCGCGAGCAACTTGTACGATTGGGCTGACAGCGCGGCCGGGCCTGCGGACGGCATACGCATGCCCTGAAGGCCGGTACGCTGCACAGCTTCATTGCTTCCAGCCCATCCCAAAGAAAGAGAGAGCCCGGCCTCATGTCCAGCTACCAGAAGACCGTCCACAAAGCCGTTTTCCCCGTTGCCGGCCTCGGCACCCGCTTCCTGCCGGCCACCAAGGCCCAGCCCAAGGAAATGCTGCCCGTCGTCGACAAGCCGCTGATCCAGTACGCGGTCGAAGAGGCCTATGCGGCCGGCATCCGGCAGATGATCTTCGTGACCGGGCGTAACAAGCGTGCGATCGAAGACCACTTCGACACGGCCTACGAACTCGAAAGCGAACTGGAAACCGCCGGCAAGAACGAGCTGCTGGCCCTGGTGCGCTCGGTCGCGCCCGACGACATGTTCTGCTCCTTCGTGCGCCAGCCGCGCTCGCTGGGCCTGGGCCATGCCGTGCTGTGCGCCGAGCACCTGGTCGGCAACGAGCCCTTCGGCGTGCTGCTGGCCGACGACCTCATGATCGGCCCGGCCGGCGGCAAGCCCGTGCTCGCGCAGATGACCGACGCGTTCAGCCGCCTCGGGACCTCGCTGCTGGCGGTGCAGGAAGTGCCGCTGGAGCAGGTGCGCCGCTATGGCATCGTGGCCGGCGACAAGGTCGCCAACGTCGAGAACGGGCGGCTCACGCGTGTGAACCACATGGTGGAAAAGCCCACGCCCGAGGCCGCACCCTCACGCATGGGCGTGGCAGGCCGCTACATCCTGACGCCGGCCGTGTTCGGCCACATCCGCAACCAGACACGCGGCGCCGGTGGCGAGATCCAGCTGACCGACGGCATCGCCGGCCTGCTGAACACCGAAATCGTCCATGCCTTCGAGTACGAGGGCAAGCGCTTCGATTGCGGCAGCAAGCACGGCTTCCTGGAAGCCACGGTGGAACTCGCGCTGCAGCACCCCGAGGTCAGCAAGGGCTTCCGCGCCTACCTCAAGAACCTGCAGCACTGAGACTGCAGGGCACGCCGGGCCCCAACCGGGCTGTCCGGCCCGGCGCGCGCTTCAGCGCCGGCGCAGCACGTGGATGAACTCGGCACCCACGGTCTGCTGCTTGACCAGCTCGTTGCCGGTCTGCTTGGCAAAGGCCTGGAAGTCGCGCATCGACCCGGCGTCCGTGGACACAACCTTGAGCAGCTGGCCGCTGTCCATCGCGCTCAAGGCCTTCTTGGCCTTCAGGATGGGCAGCGGGCAGTTCAGGCCGCGCGTGTCGATTTCCTTGTCGATGGTGATGTCGGTGTCCATGGGTCTCCTCGAATGGCGGCGATTCTAGTCAGCGCACCCCTCGGCGTGCCGGGCAACGCCGGTCAGCGCTCCAGGTACTGCGGCGTGATGCCGCGCGAGCGCAGCCAGTCGGCCAATGCCTGGCCCGTGCCCGCACGCCAGCACTTGACGTCCTCGAGCGCATAGAGCCGGTAGTCCACCAGCTCCGGCGACAGCCGCACCTCGCCCTCGGCCCGCGCGTGGTAGGCGATGATGACCTGGTTCATGCGCTGGAAATCGTAGACGCCGACCAGGTCCAGCGCCGTGACCTCGAGCGCGGTCTCCTCCTGGATCTCGCGCCGGATGCCCTGCTCGGGCGTCTCGCCGGCCTCCATGAAGCCCGTGATCAGCGCGTACATCTTGCCGGGCCAGGCCGCGTTGCGTGCCAGCAGCACCTGGCCCTGGTATTCGATGATGGCGGCCAGCACCGGCGTGGGGTTGTTCCAGTGCGTGTAGCCGCAGGCCGTGCAGCGCAGCCGCTCCTTCTCGCCACCGTCCTCGAGCAGCGTGATCCATTCGAGCGGCGTGGCGCACTGGGGGCAAAACTTGAAGTTCATGGAGGTCCTTGGGAATCACGTCGCAGGCCACGGCGCAGCGCAGCCGCGCACCGCAGCGCAGGCGGGGGTGGCGCTCAGGCCGGGAACACGCCCGTGGACAGATAACGGTCGCCGCGGTCGCAGACCACGAACACGATGGTCGCGTTCTGCTCGCGCTGCGCGATCTGCTGCGCCACCCAGCAGGCGCCGGCCGCCGAGATGCCCGCGAAGATGCCCTCCTCGCGCGCCATGCGCCGGCACATCTCCTCGGCGTCGTCCTGGCTCACGTAGACCAGCTCGTCGACCAGGGAGCCGTCGTAGATCTTGGGCAGGTACTCCTGCGGCCACTTGCGGATGCCCGGGATGCGCGAGCCTTCGCTGGGCTGTGCGCCCACGATCTTGATGGCCGGGTTCTTTTCCTTGAGGAAGCGCGCCACGCCCGTGATGGTGCCCGTCGTGCCCATGGCGCTCACGAAGTGCGTGATGCGCCCGCGCGTGTCTTCCCACAGCTCCGGGCCCGTGGTCTCGTAGTGGATGCGCGGGTTGTCGGCGTTGGCGAACTGGTCCAGCACGCGGCCCTTGCCGTCGCGCTGCATCTGCTCGGCCAGGTCGCGCGCGTACTCCATGCCCCCGCTCTTGGGCGTCAGCAGCAGCTCGGCACCGAACGCCTTCATGGTCTGCGCGCGTTCGACCGACAGGTCCTCCGGCATGATCAGCAGCATGCGGTAGCCCTTGATCGCGGCGGCCATGGCCAGCGCGATGCCGGTGTTGCCGGAAGTCGCTTCGATCAAGGTGTCGCCCGGCTTGATGTCGCCGCGCTCCTCGGCGCGCCGGATCATGGAAACCGCGGGGCGGTCCTTGACCGATCCGGCCGGGTTGTTGCCCTCGAGCTTGCCCAGCACGACATTGCCGCGGGCCTTGTTGTCGGCTGCGCCGATGCGCTGCAAGGCCACGAGCGGCGTGCGGCCAATGGCGTCTTCAATCGTCGGGTATTCCATGCGCACACTGTGCCATAATTTCGGGCTGCACTCACGTGCCCTGCCCGGGTGGTGAAATTGGTAGACGCAGGGGACTCAAAATCCCCCACCGAAAGGTGTGCCGGTTCGATTCCGGCCCCGGGCACCAGATCCAAGGCCATCAGCTTTTGCACAAGCTCATGGCCTTTTTCTTTGCCGCAAGCAAACCGCGGCGCGGAAAACGCCCGAACAGCCGTGCAACCGCGCCGGTTCTCCATCGTTTGGCGGACACCAGGGCATGGAATATTTCCATGATTTTTTGTGGCTCCACAGGCAGACCCCATGAGAATCGACGCAGGAACCCCAGCCCTCTTCGCGGACCAACGGCCGCAGCCCACGGCAGCCGAACGCCCCGCCGCGGCATCGTTCTCTGCCGCACTGGCCGCCAGCCAGGCCGACGGCACCCGGCAGACCGACTTCACGCGCATGACGCGCCAGGAGATGCGCGACTGGGTCAACGCCCAGCTGCGCAGCGGCGAGATGTCGTTCGACGAAAGCACGCCCTTCGTGGCGATGACCATGCGCATCCCGGTGGACGGCGGTCCCGCAGGCATGGGCAACGAACTGGCGGCCGAGAGCGACGGCACGCGCTACGACTTCACGCAGAAGATCCGCGACGGCATCGAGGGCGCGCTGTCGCGCAAGGACTTCACGGGCTTGAAGATGCTGGAATCTGCGCTGCAGATCGTCCAGCGCAACCAGGGCCGCCCGCAGGGCGTGGACGTCCGGGTCTGAACGCGCAGACGGGGCCCGCGCACCACCGTTCGCTCGGCTTGTCGTTCGGGGCCCAGCGCTCGGGCAACGCGCCCAGGGGTCCGCACAACGCGCGCGCAGAACCCGACATTCGCGCCGCATCTGGCGGCATTCCTGCAATACCCTGACACAATTGCGCGCCGGCACGGTGACGTGCCGCATCGATGCCAGGTGCCCTGCCTTTGTCGCCGGGTTCAATGGGAAGCAGGTGAGA
>DATKFT010000932.1:0-6895 GCA_035544335.1 Pseudorhodoferax sp. | reverse complement strand
GTTGGCCAGCACGCCGGCCCAGCGCAGGCCGTCCTGGTAGTGCTGCAGGCCGAAGGCCAGCGCGCCGAAGGTGCCGGCCATGGCGCCCGCATCGATGACGGCCAGCACCGGCAGCCCGAGACGGCGCGCCAGGTCGGCCGCGCTGGGATCACCGTCGAACAGGCCCATGACGCCTTCGACGATGACGAGGTCGGCCTCGGCCGCGGCCGCATGCAGGCGCGCGCGGCAATCGGCCTCGCCCGTCATCCAGAGGTCGAGCTGGTGCACGGGTGCGCCGCTGGCCTGCGCGAGCCAGAACGGGTCGAGGAAGTCGGGCCCGCACTTGAAGGCGCGCACGCGCCGGCCCTGGCGCGCGTGCAGCCGCGCCAGGGCGCAGGCCACCGTGGTCTTGCCCTGGCCCGAGGCCGGGGCGGCGACCAGGATGGCCGGGCAGTGCTGGCTCAGTTCGGCGCCCACTTCACGCCGACCCACACCATGCGCCCGCCCGTGTCGTACAGGCGCGCGGTCTCGTACTGCTTGTCGGCGAGGTTGTCCACGCGCGCCGTCAGCGTGAAGTCGCGTGCGACCTGCGTGCTCGCGTACAGGTTGACGAGCGTGTAGCCGCCCAGCCGGTTGGTGTTGGCCGCGTTGTCGTAGCGGCGGCCCGTGGCCTGCAGCTCGGCGCCCAGCGTCCAGCCCGCCAGCTGCGTGTCGGCGCCGAAGGTGCCGTAGCGCTTGGCGCGGCGCGCGAGCTGCTTGCCGCTGATGCGGTCCTCGGGGTCCTGGAAGTCCAGCGAGGCGCGCAGCTGCACCGGGCCGATGCGGTGGTTGCCCGACAGCGTCAGGCCCTGGTACTGGGCCTGGCCCACGTTCTCGTAGCAGCCGAACTGGTCCAGGCAGGGACCGGCGGCGCCGAAGATGATCATGTTGCGCACACGGTTGCGGTAGGCCACGATGCCGGCGCTGCTGGCGCCCTGGGTCCAGCGCAGGCCGGCCTCGATGTTGCGGCCCTCCTCGGGTTTCAGGCTGGCCACGCCGTAGCTGCTGAAGCGCTGGTACAGCGTGGGCGCGCGGAACGAGGTGCCGGCCGAGACCGTGGCGCGCCATTGCGGCGTGAGCGCGTAGCCATAGGCCGCGCTGCCCGTGCTCTTGCCGCCGAACTCGCTGTCGTCGTCGCGGCGCACATGCAGCTGCAGCGCATGCGGGCCCTGGTTGAAGCCATAGCCCAGCGCGAGCGCGTTCTGGCTGCGGTCGCGGTCGATGGCCGCGTTCTGCAGCGCGTCCTCGCGCCGCTCCAGCGTGGCGCTGAGCAGGTGCGCACCCAGGCGGTATTCGTTCTGCCACAGGTAGCCGCGCAGATCGGTCTCGGTGCGGTAGACCGAGGGCGAGGTGGCGTAGCGCGCATGCGAATCGGTGACCTGCACGCGCGTGCTGTAGGCCTCGGTCCATTGGGCCGCCCAGGTCAGGCCGGCGGTGCGCAGGCGGTGGTGGTTGCGGTCGTCGCGCGCCGTGGCTGGCGTGTACGCGCCGGCGTCGTACTGCGACTCGAGCTGGCTGGCCAGCAGCGTGGCCTCGAGCCGGTGCGCGCGGTTGATCTGCAGGCCCAGGCTGGCGTTGCCCGACAGGCGGTCGTAGCCGTCGCGGTCGGGGTTGCGCACGCCGTCGGCGGGACGGCGCAGGCGCAGCGGCTGGGTGTCGAAGCCCCGGCTCTTCTCCTTGGTCACGCCCAGCGCGTAGTCGATCGCGTTGTCGCTGCCCGTGCGGCCGCTGACGCCGGCCTCGGTGCGCCAGCTGCGGTGGCTGCCCGCACCCACGCCGGCGTAGAGCGCGGGCTTGCCGGCCTCGCCCTTCTTCGTGAACAGCTGGACCACGCCGCCGATCGCGTCGGAGCCGTAGACCGCGGCGGCCGGGCCGCGCAACACCTCGATGCGCTCGATCTGCGACAGCGGGATCTGCTCCCACTGCACGCCGCCCGTGGCCTGCGAATCCAGGCGCACGCCATCCAGGTACACGGCCGTGTAGCGCGACTCGGCGCCACGCAGGAACACGCTGGTCGTCGTGCCCTGGCCACCGTTGCGCACGAACTGCACGCCGGGCAGGCGCCCCAGCAGGTCGGCCACGCCGGCGGCGCCGCTGCGCTCGATGGTGCTGCGGTCCACGATGGACACGTCACCCACCAGGTCGGCCAGCGGTTGCGCGGTGCGGTTGGCGGTGACCACCGTGGGCGCCAGCGCGGTATCGGCCTGGGCCTGCGCCTGGGCCGCGAGCGGCCAGCACACGGACAGGGCCAGGGGCAGCGCGGCAAGGCGCCAGTGGGACGTAGGGATCTTCATGGGACGGAACCGATCGGAAAAAAACCCGCGCCAGCTTCCCCGCCGGCACATGGGCACACAGGCCGCGCATGCGCGGCCGCCTCGTTGGCCGGTATCCGGGCTGGCGGCGCACGCTCCAAGGCCTTCCCGCGCGCGAAGCGCGCAGTGACACGAGAATGGAGGGAAGCCCTGCGGGGGCTTCGGCCGCTTACCGTTGCGGGGGCAGCGCAGGTTAGGCATGCACGCGCGGCGGCGCGCCCTCCTGCTTCCCGTTGAACTGCGGCCTGTGAACCACGCCGCGAGCACCAACGCGGGGGATTCTACGGGGCAAGGCCCAGCCCGAACCCTACAATGCGCACGCCATGGACCAAGCCACGCAAATCCAGCAGATCGCCGAACGCACCGAGCGCCTGCTGGTCCGCCACCGCGAGCTTCAACGCACCAACGCGCTGCTGACCGAACAGGTGGCCCTGCTCACGCAGGAGCGCGAATCCCTCAAGTCGCGCCTGGGTGCTGCGCGCGCGCGCATCGATGCACTGCTGGAGCGCCTGCCCGAAGCCACGACCGTGGCGCCGGCCCCCGCCTACCGCAAGGACATCGACGCGACATGAAACACCCACGCGCACCGCTGCGCGCTTCGCTGCCCCCCGGGGCGCGCGCATCCATGCCTTCGGGCGGCCGGACGGCATGGCGATGAAACAACTCGAAGTCAAGATCCTGGGCCAGAGCTACCTGCTCGGCTGCCCCGACGGTGGCGAACAACGCATGGTCGAGGCCGTGCAGCGCGTGGACAGCGCGATGTGCGCGATCCGCGATGCCGGCAAGATCAAGGCGCGCGACCGCATCGCCGTGCTGGCCGCGCTGAACCTCGCGTTCGAGCACACCGAGCCGCCGGCCGCCGTGCAGGCCGCCGACCCCACAGAAGGCGCCAGCCTGCCGGCCAACGCCCAGCTGGCCGCCATCCTCGTGCAGCTCGATGCCGCGCTGGGTGACGACGGACAGCTCTTGTAAAGCATCAACACCGCAGTCCGTACGCGCATTGGCCACGGGCCACTGCGGTTCGGCCTAGAATGCAATCGTCTGCGGTGCGCGCCGGGCTTTTATGTCCTTGAACCAATGCTCATATGAGCACGGGCTTGGAACATTTCCTGGGGAGCGTGAACGTCTCGCGTCAGATGATCCCAACTTCAGGCTGACCTCGCCCACCTGAACCCACGGTTCAGGCTGCGGCCCGGTGGCACTTGCAGACACCTTTTTCTCTCTGTTCGTCTTCCCCCATCCCGCCTTGTTCCGATGTCGCCTGCGCTGGTGGTAGAGCTTGCCCTGCTGGGCGTGGGCAGCGGCTTCCTGGCCGGCCTGCTGGGCATCGGCGGCGGCATGCTGATGGTGCCCTTCCTGACCTACCTGCTGTCCAAGCAGGGCGTGCAGGCCGACCTGGCCGTCAAGATGGCCATCGCGACCTCGATGGCGACCATCATGTTCACGGCGATCTCCAGCGTGCGAGCGCACCACAAGCGCGGCGCCGTGCGCTGGGACATCGTCAAGACGCTCGCCCCCGGCATCGTGCTCGGCAGCCTGGTGGCCAGCCTGGGGGTGTTCGCGCTGCTCAAGGGCGCCTACCTCGCGGTCTTCTTCGGCCTGTTCGTGGGCTTCTCGGCCACGCAGATGTTCCTGGACAAGAAGCCCCAGCCCACACGCCAGCTGCCGGGTACGCCCGGGCGGCTGGCCGCCGGCGGCGCCATCGGTTTCCTGTCGGGCCTGGTCGGCGCGGGTGGCGGTTTCGTCAGCGTGCCCTTCATGACCTGGTGCAACGTGGCCATCCACAACGCGGTGGCCACCAGCGCGGCACTGGGCTTCCCGATCGCCGTGGCCAATGTGGCCGGCTACGTGCTGGCCGGCCGCGACGTGGCCGATCTGCCGCCAGGCGCGCTGGGCTACGTCTGGCTGCCGGCGCTGGCCGTGATCGCGGTGGCCAGCTTCCTGACCGCCCCCTTCGGTGCCCGCGCCGCGCACGCGCTGCCCGTGGCCATGCTCAAGCGCGTGTTCGCCAGCGTGCTGTACCTGCTGGCCGCCTACATGCTCCACAAAGGTCTGACCCAGTGATCGCCCTGCTCCGCTCCCGCATCGTCTCCCTGTGCGCGGCCCTGGCCGCCGGCACCGCCTTCGCCGCACCGGCCGCCGCGCTCGAAGAGGTGCCCTTCATCACCACGCCCGACAACGTCACGCTGGAGATGCTGCGCATCGCCAACGTCGGCGCGTCCGACCACCTGATCGATCTGGGCTCGGGCGACGGCCGCATCGTGATCGTGGCCGCGCAGCGCTACGGCGCAAGCGGCCTGGGCGTGGAGATCGTGCCCGACCTCGTGCGCCAGAGCGAAGAGAGCGCACGCAAGGCCGGCGTGGCCGACCGCGTGCAGTTCCGCGAACAGGACATCTTCAAGACCGACCTGTCCGGCGCCAGCGTCATCACCATGTACCTGCTGCCCGACGTGAACCTCGCGCTGCGCCCGCGCCTGCTCGCGCTCAAGCCGGGCACGCGCATCGTCTCGCACGACTGGGACATGGGCGACTGGAAGCCCGACCAGACCACCGTGCTGCCCGTGCCCGACAAGAAGGTCGGCCGCGAAAAGAGCAGCAAGGTGCACCTGTGGACCGTGCCGGCCTCGGTGCAGGGGCTGTGGTGCGGCGCCGGCCTGCTGCAGGGCACGCGCTTCGACGTCAAGCAGAGCTTCCAGGAGTTCACGGCCACCATGACGCGCGGCGAGCGCGTGCGCGAGTACGCGGGCCACATCGAGGGCGACACGCTGAGCTCGCTGCCCGGCGCGCGCACGCACATGCAGCTGCGACTGCAGGGCGAGCAGCTCGTGCTGGTGCAGGCCGACGGCGCGCTGGGCCTGCTCAAGGGCGCCGCACTGAGCCGCGCCAAGGGCGAGCACTGCGCCGACTGAGCGCTGTCGGCCTGTGGTGCAGCCGCAGCAACAGATTGCAACAAATTCACACTTGCTGCACCGCACACAGCGCACCCCGTGAAGAACTCGACACTTTGCCCGCCTCCCCTCTGGCGGCACCGGTTTGACACGTAATTCCTGAACACAATCCATCCCACTCGCTCAGTTTTCAGCACATTTCGAGCGGGAAATTCAGGATTCAACATGTTCCACTCGTCCAAGTTTCTGATCGGTTCCGCCGCCCTGTTCGCCGCCTCGCTGGCCAGCGCCGCACCCGTCAGCCTGGGCCAGGCCGGCGCTTACAACCTCGTGAGCTTCGGCAACTTCAACAGCGCAGGCACCAGCATCGGCGGCAGCGTGGCCGTGGCCGGCAACCTCACGGCGTCGAGCTACTCGATCGGCGGACAGAGCGTCGTGGTGGGCGGCGATCTGCGCTTCACGGGCGGCTCCATCGCCGGCAACGCCTACGTGGGCGGCACGCGCACCACGGGCCAGATGAGCATCGGCGGCCAATGGCAGAGCGGCAATGCACCGCTGGGCTTCACCGCCCTGGCCCATGACATGGACGTGCTGTCCACGGGCCTGGCCGATGTGGCCAAGACCGGCTCCAGCCAGATCCAGTACGGCGGCCTGTACCTCAAGGGCACGAACAGCGCCGTGGAGGTGTTCAACCTGAACGCTTCCGACCTGTCGTCCACCTGGAGCAGCCTGTCCCAGCTGGCATCGGGCAGCACCATCATCTTCAACATCGCCGGTGCCAACCTGAACCTCAGCGGCGGCCTGTTCAACGGCATGGGCAACTACAACGTGCTGCTGAACTTCTACGAAGCCCAGACCATCACGTTCAGCAACATCGGGCTGGACGCCAGCATCCTGGCGCCCACCGCCACGGTGCGCGGCGGCAGCGGCAACATCAACGGCAACGTGGTCGTGGGCGACTGGCAGTCCTCGATGTCGCTGCAGAACCGCCGCGGCTTCCAGGGCGTGGACGTGGCCGGCTACGTGCTGCCCGAGCCCATCGAGCCCTCCCGTCCCGAGACCGGCCTGCCGACCAGCCCGCTGCCCAGCACGCCCAGCGCCGAAGTGCCCGAACCCACGCAGCTGGCCCTGTTCGCCGCCGGCCTGGCCATGCTGGGCGTGACCGCCCGCAAGCGCAAGCAGCAACGCGCCTGATCCTCGCCCGGCCGCGCCAAGAGCGGCGCACCGAAGGCGGACCGCAGGCCCGCCCCCCTCGGGCGGCACGCCTGCCTGCCGGGGGCATGGCGCAAGGCTCTACCATGGGGCCATGCGAAGCATCCCCCTTTCCCGTCGCGCGCTGATGGCGCTGGGCCTGGCCGGCACCCTGCCCGCCTTGCCCCTCGCAGCGCAGCCGCGCCCCGGCTGGCCCACGCTGGACGGCGGCGCCCCGCTCGTCATCGCCCACCGCGGCGCCTCCGGCTACCTGCCCGAACACACACTGGCCGCCTACGAACTGGCCGTGCGCCTGGGCGCCGACTGCATCGAGCCGGACCTGCAGCTCACGCGCGACGGTCAGCTGGTCGCCATGCACGACGCCACGCTGGAGCGCACCACCGACGTGGCCAACCGCTTCGCGCAGCGCAACGGTGGCTGGCGCGTGGCCGACTTCGCGCTCGAGGAGATCCGCCAGCTCACGAT
>DATKFT010000931.1:0-2099 GCA_035544335.1 Pseudorhodoferax sp. | reverse complement strand
GGCAGGCCCATGGCCTGCTGGATCACCATGAAGCGGCCCGGCAGCAGGCGCAGCCCGCCGCGCTGCGCGGCCTCGGCCTCGATCTGCTGCTTGACGCCGGCGGCCACCTCGGCGCTCTGGTCCAGAAAGGTCTGCACCACGGCCGGCGAGCTCGGCGCGCGCACGATGGTCGCGGCCTGCAGCGTGCGCGTCAGGAACAGGTCGTAGGCGCTGCCCTGCCCGACCACGACCGTGCGGCCCGGCGCATCGACCTCCTCGTTGCGCTGCAGCGCCGAATCCATGCGCACGAGGTAGCAGCCCTCGATCAGCACATAGGGCGCCGTGAAGCGGATGCCCTCGCCGCGCAGCGGATCGATCGCGAAGAAGCCGATGTCGGCCTGCCCGGCCCGCACGGCCTCGACCGACTTGGCGGCCGTGTCGAACAGCACCAGGTCGGCATCGACGCCCAGCCGCTCGGCGAAGGCGCGCGCCAGGTCGATCGACACGCCGGCCGGCGCGCCCGCCGCGTCGCGGCCGGCCAGGATGGGATTGCCCAGGTTGATGCTGGCGCGCAGGCGGCCCGTGGGCGTGAAGGCGGCCAGTACCTCGGCGGAAACGGAACGGGTCATGGGCGGGAGTCCGTCAGAACAAGGGACGGACATGTTAGTGGTCTCGCTCCGCCCCGTGCCACGCCCTGCACGTGGTCATGCGCCGCCGCGCGGGCCCGCCCGCTCAGTGCTTGTGCACGTGGCCCGCGGCCGCGCCGCTGCCCTCCGGCACGCCCACGGGCACCTGCACCTCGCGCTGGCTGGCCACGCCCTTGGCGTCGACGAAGCGCAGCGTGAGCGGCAGCTGCGTGCCCTTGGCCAGCGGCTGCTTGAGGTCCATGAGCATCAGGTGGTAGCCGCCGGGTTGGAGTTCCACGGTCTGGCGCGCGGGCAGCGCGAGACCCTCCTTGACCTCGCGCATGCGCATGGTGTCGCCTTCGAGCTTCATCTCGTGCACCTCGGCCACGGCCGCCAGCGGCGTCGCCGCACCGACCAGGCGCAGGCCCTGCGGCGCCTGCAGCTGCATGAAGGCGCCCGTGCCGCTCTGGCCCGGCACGCTGGGTCGGGCCCAGGCGTTCTTGACGTCCACGGCCGCAACGCCGGGCGCCAGCACGTCCAGCCGCGCGGCCGGGAACGGCAGCTTGGCGTTGGCCTCCGCACCGGGCGCACCGGCCGCACCCGGCACCTGGGCCCAGTCGGCACTCTGCGCGCCGCAGTCCTGGCGCACCGGGAACCACAGTGTGCCGGGCTGGGCCGTCAGCTTGCCGCGCACGACGAACTCGGCCCGCTCCTTGCCGGGCAGACCCTTGCCGGCCTCGGCCGTCCAGCGCACCTCGCGCGCGCTGCTGGTCAGGGTCCAGCCCGCGCGCGGCTGCGCCTCGGCGAGCGTGAAGCCTTCGGGCAGCCGCACGGTGATGGCCGTCGTGGCCGGGGCGCCCTCGCAGGCATGGCCGACGCGGAACGCGGCCTCGTAGTCGCTGCCGGCCGCGGCGCCGCCGGGCGGCAGCGTGACATGGGCGAAGGCCGGCGCGGCGGCGGCGACGAGGGGCAGGAGCAAAGAGCGCATGGGAGTGCTTTCAAAGGTCGAACTGGAGCTGCGCGTGGTAGGTGCGCTGCGGATAGGGATGGAAGGCCCAGAACTGCTGGTTGTTGAGGTTGTCGATGCCCAAGGCGGCCGACCACTGCTTGTCGATCTGCCAGCGCAGGCGCAGGTCCAGCGTGAGGTAGCGGCTCGCGCCGAAATAGGTGAAGGGGTTGCGGTCGCTGTTGTCCAGGTTGCTGTACTGGCGGCCGCTGTAGCGCGCGGCCACGGTGGCGGACCAGCGATCGCCCGAGCGCCAGGTGGCCAGGGCCGTGGCGCGCCAGCGCGGCACGCGCGGCTGCCACTTGCCCACGCTGGCGGGATTGGCCGCATTGGCCACGGTCTTGCTGTTGGCAAACGTCAGGCTGCCACCCAGGTCCAGGCCGCGCAGCGCCACGTCGCTCGCGTTGGCGGCCAGCTCCACGCCGAACGTGCGCACCTTGTCCACGTTCTGCACGCGCGAGACCGCGGTGTTGGGCACGAGCTGGCTG
>DATKFT010000930.1:0-7071 GCA_035544335.1 Pseudorhodoferax sp. | reverse complement strand
AGCTGGCCAGCAGGCGCACCACCGTGGCGCTGACGTGGCGCGCCTGGTACTCCTGTGGAGCCTGCCAACGGCCGGCGTAGGCCACGGCAACCTGAGTGGCCAGCAGCATGCCAGCAGGGTCGTCGCCGGCCAGCATGTTGGCACCGCAGTCTTGCGTTTCCGGTCGCTCGGTCACGTCGCGCAAGGTGACGCTGGGCACGCCGAGCAAGGCGCACTCCTCCTGCACGGTGCCGCTGTCGCTGAGTACGCAGAAGGCGTCGCGTTCCAAGCGCAGGAAATCGAAGAAGCCAAAGGGCGGCAGCAGTCGGACGCACGCATCCGCCACCAGGCCGAAATCCTGCAGGCGTGCGCGCAGGCGCGGGTGGGTACTGGCGATCACGGGCCGCTCGTAGTGGCGCGCGATGCGTGCGAGCCCGTCCAGGATGCGGCCCAGCCGCTCCGGCCGGTCGACGTTCTCTGCACGGTGCAGCGTGGCCAGCAGGTAGCCTTGCGGCTGCAGCGCCAGGCTCTGCAGGATGGCACTGGCGTCGATGCTGGGCCGGTGCGCTGCGATGACTTCGCCGATCGGGTTGCCCGTCACGTGGATACGGCGGCCCGGGATGCCTTCGCGCAGCAGGTTCTCGCGGCTGCGCTCGGTATAGGGCAGCAGCACGTCGCTGCAGTGGTCCACGATGCGGCGGTTCACTTCCTCCGGGACGCGGTCGTCGTGGCAGCGGTTGCCGGCCTCCATGTGGAACACCGCGATGCCCATGCGCTTGGCCACGATCGCCGCAAGCGCCGAATTGGTATCACCCAGGATCAGGATGCGGTCGGGCCGCTCGTTGGCGAGCACGCGTTCCACGCGTTCGAGGATCAGGCCGGCCTGCAAGCCGAAGCTGCTGGCCGCGACGCCAAGGCTGTGGTCCGGCGCGCGCACGCCGAGTTCCTGGAAGAACAGGTCCGACAAGCGTTCGTCGAAATTCTGGCCGGTGTGCACCAATCGGTGGTCGACGAAGCGGTCGAGCTCCGCGATGATCAGCGAGAGGCGGATGATCTCCGGGCGCGTGCCCAGGATGGTGAGGATTTTCACAGCAGCAACTCACCGCCTTCCTGCGCCGCGCGGGCTTGGGCCTGGCCGGCCACCAGACCATGGCCTTCGAGCAACGCGCGCAGGCGCGGGGCATCCAGCAGATCGGTGCTGGAGTTGTACTCGCCTGGCAAGGCCGCTTTCGGGTGCGACGTATCGCCGAGCAACTCCGGCAGCATGGGGCGAATCGCCAGATAGTCCTTGCACTGCGTGGTGCGCGGGACTTCTTCCTCGGCAACCAGCACTTCATGCAGCTTCTCGCCGGGCCGAATGCCGGTGAACCGCAGCGGCAGGTCGTGCTCGCCCATCAAGGCCCGGGCCAGGTCGACGATGCGGGCGGCGGGTGCGCGCGGGATGAAGATCTCGCCACGTCGACCCTCGGCCACCGCCTGGGCAATGGTGTCGACCGCGTGGTTCAGCGTCATCAGAAAGCGTGTCATGCGCTCGTCCGTGATCGTGAGCGGGCCGCCGTGCCGAATCTGGTCGAGGAACAGAGGTACCACCGAGCCACGCGAGGCTAGCACGTTGCCGTAGCGCACCAGCACGAATCGCGTGTCGGGGCAATCCAGGTTGGCGCGGATCAGCACCCGTTCCTGCAGGGCCTTGGTCATGCCCATGACGTTGACCGGGTGCACGGCCTTATCTGTGGAGACGCCCACCACGGTCCTCACCGGTCGGCGCAGATCGCGCAGCAGGTTGAGCAGGTTGACCGCGCCACCCACGTTGGTGCTGTGGGCCTCCTCGGGGAAGTACTCGCAGGTGGGTACCTGCTTCATGGCCGCCGCGTTGACGATCAGATCCATGCCGTCCACGGCGGCGCGCAGAGCCGCGGGGTCACGCACGTCGCCGATGCGGAACTGCAACTGGCGCGTAAAATTGGCAAAGATCACCTCGTCGGTGGTCGCACGCCATGCGTTCAGGTGCAAGCGCATGTCGTGCTGCTTGGCTTCGTCTCGCGAGAACACGACCACCTTGTCGGGCTGTCCGAACTCGCCCGACAGCAGTCTGCGCACCAGTACCTGCCCCAGGGATCCTGTGCCGCCCGTGACAAGGATGCGCTGACCCTCGATGTTCATCGAGTGGCCCCGACCAGACGCTCACTCGTGCGTAGAATCCCGCGCTTTCCAGGTGGTCCGGCGGCTTCGGATGTCGCCATGCTGGGCCGTGTCGGCTCGAAAGAACGATAAGGTCGCAACGGTGAGAAAAGCATTGGTGGTGCACGGCGGCGAGGATGAACAGGGGCGTGCACTGTTCGTGGTCTCGGCACTGTATCACTGCCTCGACGCCCTGCGCGGTCGGCCCGTTCGCTTCATCGGCGTGGACACGCCGGCCGTGGAGTTCGCGGTCGGCGTGCTGGCGTTCGACACCGGCGTGCAGGTGGAAATCGTTCCGCGCGGGGCGGAGCGCGCAGCCCTCGATCAGGCCGCGCTGTACGTCGCCGTGGCGTTCGACGACGACACGGCAGCGGTGGCCGTGCTCGACGGACGGGCCGATCCTCCCCATCTGGTGGCCTTGCAGTTCCCTCTTTATGCGCGCATGACTGCGCACCATGTCGCAGCACTGGCCGCGGCACACAGCCCTCGCCGGTTCGCCGGCCTGTTGGCCAGCCAACTTGACTGACCACCGGAGCTGTTTCTTGGCACCTCCTCCCTTGCTGCTGGTGGTCTGCTTTCCGGCCAGCGTTCACTCCGCGCGTTGGGTGCATCTGCTGCGCAGCAGCCCCTACCGCGTGGTCGTTTTCCCCTCGTTGCTGCAGGCGTACTGCCTGGAGTTCGGTGACATGGCGTGCGTGCGCAACGCCGCGGACGCGCAGGCACTGGGGGCCGGCAGCATCGGCGTGATCGACACGGCATTGGTTCCATCCATCGCTGCGTCTACGCAGGAACGGCGGCGGGGCTACCGTCACCCCACGTCTGCGGTGAGCGTGACCGACGAGATCGCGCCGAGCCCGGGTGGCTTGTTGCAGGTGATGGCCTGGCTGCGCCCTGCCGTTCTGCACAGCCTGGAGCTGCAACATGCGGGCTACCTCTGCCTGGAAGCGCGACGCCGGCAGGGCGCGGGCTTTCCACGCTGGCTGGCGTCCAGCTGGGGCAGCGACACCTTCCTGTACCGCAAGCTGCCGGGCCATCGCGAGCGGCTCATCGAGATGGCGCAGGCGCTGGACGGCTACCACTCGGACTGCGTGCGCGACTACCCGTTGATCGAGGAACTGGGCTTTCGCGGACGCTTCTTCCCGCAGGTGGCGGCCTCCGGTGGCATCGACCTGGCCCTGTATCCCGATCCGGCGCGGCTGCCGCCGCCTTCGCGGCGCCGCGTGATCGTGGTCAAGGGCTACCACGGCTGGGCCGGGCGCGGCCTGGACATCCTGCTGGCGCTGCACCGCATCGCGCCGCACCTGAAAGGCTTCCACATCCGGGTGGCCAATGCCGGAGAGTCCGTGGCCCGGACCGCACAGGCGCTGCGCCGCGACGACGGGCTCGACATCGTGGTCGACCCGTACTTTCCAGACCAGGCGCGCGCCATCGAGCGGCTTGCACACGCCCGGCTCGTGATCGGCTACGGCATCTCGGATGGCACCAGCACCACGCTGCTGGAGGCGATGGCGGTGGGCACCTTCTGCATCCAGGCCAACACGGCCTGCGGTTGCGAATGGGTGCGCATGGGCATCGACGGCCTGGAGGTTCCCCCCCACGACGTGGACGGTCTGGCCGAAGCGATCCTGCGCGCGGTGACCGACGATGCGCTGGTCGATGGCGCCGTGGCGCGCAACCGGCGCGAGATCGAGCGCCGCTGGACGATTGGCGTGGTCGCGCCGGTGGTGACGCGGGGCTACCGCGACCTGATGCCGACCGAAGGGCCCACACACCATGGATGAACACGGCGGCGATGGCCTGCTGGTGTCCATTGTCATTCCCGTCTACAACGGGGCGAACTATCTCGCGCAGGCCATCGACAGCGCCCTGGCCCAGACCTGGCCGCACACCGAGGTCATCGTGGTCGACGACGGCTCCGACGACGCGGGCCAGACCGCGCGGATCGCGGCCCGCTACGGTGACCGCATCCGCTACCACCACAAGGCCAACGGCGGCGTGGCCACGGCGATCAACACGGGCATCGCGCTCATGCGTGGCCGCTACTTCAGCTGGCTCAGCCACGACGATGTGTTCACGCCGGACAAGATCGAGCGCCAGATCCGGGCGCTGCTCGCATATGGCGAACCGGCGTTGGCATTCGGCGACTACGGCACCATGGACGCCGATGGCGGCAGCCGCGTGGAGTACGGTGTCGGCCACATCCACACCCCGGGCCAGCCCCTGCTGGGTTTGATGCACTACATGGTCAACGGCTGCGCGGTGCTGGTCCACAGGGACTGCCTGCAAGGCCTCTGGCTGGACCCTGGTCTGCCCAGCACGCAGGACTACGACCTGTGGATCCGGATCGCCTGCCGCTTCCCCCTGGTTCACGTGCCCGGCATCGCCGTCTATTCGCGCCAGCACGCAGCCCAAGGTTCGCGCAGCGCTCGCTTCCTCGACGAAGTGCTGTTGCTGTGGTTGTCGGTGCTGGATCGCGTGGACGCTGAACCCGAGGCCAGGCAGTGTCTGATGGGAGAGGTACCGGACTTCGCACGCATGCTGGAGTCTTATGCGGTGCGGGGCCTGCCAGCCCTGCGGCCAACGGTGCAGGCCCGCATGGCGGCGCAGGCCCGCGGCTGCAGTGTGGCGGTCGTCGTGGCGGGCACGTTCGATGCCGGCGATTGCGAGCGCTTGGCCGATGCGCTGTCCCAGGCCGGCGTCGTGCTGTGTGGTATCTGGGCTGCCAGGCCGGCATGGTCCGCCCTGCAGGAAATGCGGCTGCAGTGGCCCGAAGGGCGCGAGGTCCGCCTACACCTGTCGGCCGGTGGCGCGGACGAGCCGGCCCATGCGCTGCTGTCGCGCGCCAGCGTGTGCGAGGAGGCCGAGTTTGTCTGGTTGCTCGACGCGGCAGCGCCGTCCACGGACATGCTGGGCCATGCATTGCCGCCCCTGTGCGCGCGGCCGGCGGCCGTGGTGTGCCTGCAGGCCGGGCGAACCCAGGACGTGCTGGCCGGCGCGGTGTTTCGGCGCACGGCCTTGCAGTCCGCGCTCGCGCAGGCCCCTGAACGACTGGGTGCGCTGGTTCACGCGCTGGTGCGCGAGGGCGATGTGCTGCACGTGACGCTGCCCGCCGCTGCGGCCATGCCGCAGGCGGCCACAGCACCGGCCGTCGCCGAAGCCAAATCCACGCAGCCGACTGCACCGGCATGCGGTGGCCCCTCGCTGCCCATGCGCATTTCCTTTGCGCTGCAGCGCCGTCCCGCCTGGGCCGGCCTGGTCTGGCGGCTCATGCGCGCCGCGACCGGCAGGAAGGCGCGCGGGCTTCTGCTGCGCTGGACCGGCCTGCAGGGCCAGATGGATGCCGACTGGTACCTGCGTGCCTATCCGGAAGTGGCGGGGGCTGGCATCGATCCGGTGTTCCACTACCTGCTGTTCGGCCAGCGCGAAGGCCGCGATCCATCGCCCGCGTTCGACACCCTGGCCTACCTGGGCCTGTATCCGCAGGTGAGGCAGCAGGGCCTCAATGCCTTGCAGCACCATGTGGCCTGGGGGCGCGCACACGGCTACCAGGTGCAGGCATCGTCGATCGGGCCGCAGCCGCCTGAGCTTGCGGACGCCCGTCCCGCCGTGTTGCTGGTGCTCGATGGCCGGTCCGATGACGCCGTGCGCTTCGCGCACGACCTGGCGCTGCAGCTGGCGTCGAAAGTGCGCGTGCTGTACCTCAGCGAGCGGCACGAGGGCAGCGGATGGGTGTTTGGGGGAGATCCGCGTGGTGAGTGCGGCCGCCGGTTGGATGCCGTCCAGCACAAGGCGGTCCTGGGGGAGCTGTTGCTTTGCCACGGTGTCGTGCGCACGCTGGTGCTCGACCACGGCGGCTTCGACGCCGCCCTGCCGGACGTCATGGCGGCACTGGCCTCACCGTACGACCTGGTGCTGTTGGCGCGCGCGCCCGATGGCGACGCTGCCGTGCTGGCGCGGCGGTTGTCCGGCCCCGACCGGCGCCGGCTGCGCACGGGCGCCGACACTGTGTTCGCCGCGAGCCAGGCGCTGGCGGGGCACCTGAGAGGCGAGGATGCATCGCTTGCGGTCACTGTCGCCCCGCCGCCCGATCCGCACCGCTTGCGCGGTTTTCGGCCCTGGGTGAGGCCCATTGGCGCAGACACGGAGCTGCGCATTGCCCTGTTCGGCCTCATTACCGAAGCCGCTGGCCGCGAGGTGTTGCTGGACATGCTGCGCGACCTGCGGACGCGCCCGCGTCCCGTGCGTTTGGTGCTTTTCGGGCAGGTCAGTCCCGCGTTGCCGTCCGAGATCGAAGACGGCTTGCAGATGTTTCCCGCGCTGAACGGGACGGCCCTGGTCGAACGGATCGTTGCCACCCGGCCGCACCTGGCCTGGTTTCCATGCCAGGCGCAGGTGGACAACGGATATGCGCTGACCGATGCAGAGTCGGCCGGACTGCCCATGGCCGCCAGCGACGTGGGCGAGGCGTCGGAGCGGCTGGCGCAGCGGCCATTGTCCTGGCTGCTCCCTGCGGCGACAACGGTCGCCGAGTGGCTCGCTTGGTTCGAACTGTGGCAACACAGGAGTTGCGGCGCAGGCCCGGGGGCGGTGCCGGAACCGTTCAGCCAGCGTTTCTACGACGCCGATGTGTACCGGCGCCACCTGCTCGCGCGGATCTCAGACGCCGCCACCGAGACGCCATGCGCCGCCGGCTGATCCAGTACAGCCGCACGTTGTTGCACCTAGGGCTGCTGGCCTGCAAGCCGCTGAGGCCCAAGCTGGGGCGGCTTCGGCAGCACCGCCCTCGGCCGCTGCGGCTGCCGGAGCCGATGCCGGGCTGGCCACCGGAATTGGCGCTGCCGCGCATCTCGCTGGTCACACCGTCGTTCCGCCAACGGGCCTACATCGGCCGTACGCTGGCCAGCGTACTGG
>DATKFT010000929.1:0-4422 GCA_035544335.1 Pseudorhodoferax sp. | reverse complement strand
CCAGCGCACGCAGCGTGCCGTGCCGGTTGGGAAATTCGACGACGAGGTTCTGGACTTCTAGCAGGGACATGGATGCTGGCTCGTGGCTGGCGTTGTCTGACTTGTGTCCGGCGCGCGGTCAGCGCAGGCGGGGGTTGAGCGCATCGCGCAGCCAGTCCCCGAGCAGGTTCACGCTGAGCGCGATCAGCACCAGCATGAGGCCGGGGAACACGGTGATCCACCATTCGCCCGAGAACAGGTAGTCGTTGCCCACGCGGATCAGCGTGCCCAGCGAGGGCGAGGTCGGCGGCGCGCCCACGCCCAGGAAGGACAGCGTGGCCTCGGTGATGATGGCAGTGGCCACCTGGATCGTGGCCAGCACCATCACGGGCCCCGTCACGTTGGGCAGCACATGGCGGCGCATGATACGCAGCGGCGACACGCCCGTCACGCGCGCGGCCTGCACATACTCCTTGTTGCGCTCCACGAGCGTGGAGCCGCGCACCGTGCGCGCGTACTGCACCCAGCCGGTCAGCGAGATCGAGATGATCAGCACGCCGAAGGCCAGGCCTTCGTGCGCGTTGGGGAACAGCGCACGGCCGACGCCGGCGATCAGCAGCGCCACGAGGATGGCCGGGAAGGACAGCATCACGTCGCACAGCCGCATCAGCGCAGCATCGATCCAGCCGCCCTTGAAGCCGGCCAAGAGGCCCAGGCTCACGCCCACGAGCAAGGACAGCAGCACCGAGGCCAGGCCCACGACCAGCGAAATGCGCGCGCCGTACATCAGCGCCGACAGGATGTCGCGGCCCTGGTCGTCCGTGCCGAGCAGGTACTTGCGGCTGCCCTCCTCCTGCCAGGCCGGCGGCAGCCGTGCGTCGCTGAGCTCCAGCGTGGCCAGGTCGAAGGGGTTGTGCGGTGCGATCCAGGGCGCGAAGAAAGCGCCGAAGATGCAGACCAGGGCCACGGCACCCGCGACGATGGCCGTGGGCGACGTGCGGAAGCTGTGGCCCACGTCGCTGTCCCAGGCGCGCTGGAACCAGCCCGCTTGCGTGGCTGCCTGCATCACTTCTCGACCTTGATGAACTTCCAGGGCATGAAGTTGTCGGGCAGTTGCACCACCGTCACCCCCTTGCGCACGGCCCAGTTCAGCGTCTGCTGGTGCAGCGGGATGTGGCCGATGTCGTCCTGGTGCAGCTTCATGGCCTCGTGGACCATGGCCATGCGCTTGGTCTCGTCGATCTCCGAGGCGATCTGGTCGGTCAGCGCGTCCAGCCTGGGGTTGCTGTAGGCGCCCAGGTTGAACTGGCCGCGCCCGCCTTCGCCCGGCGTGCCCATGACGGGAAACAGCACGTTGTGCACGTCCACGGTGCTGGCGACCCAGCCCAGCATGTAAAAGCTCGTGTCGCGCCGCAGGATCTTGGGGAAGTAGCTGGCCTTGGTCTCGGCCTCCAGGTTGATCTTCACGCCGATGCGCGAGAGGTTGGCGGCCACCGCCTGGCAGATCTCGCTGTCGTTGACGTAGCGGTCGTTGGGGCAGTTCATCTTGACCTCGAAGCCGTTCGGGTAGCCGGCCTCGGCCATGAGCTTCTTGGCCGCCTCCTGGTCGAACGGCAGGCGCTTGGCCAGGTCGGGTGCGAAACCACGCACCTGCGGCGGGATCATGAGCGCCACGGGGATGGCCGAATTGCGCATCACGCGCGTGCGGATCGCCTCGATGTCGATGGCCTGGTAGAAGGCCTGGCGCACGCGCTTGTCCTTGAACGGGTTCTTGCCCTTGACGTTGGAGAACAGCAGCTCGTCGCGCTTCTGGTCCATGCCCAGGAAGACCACGCGCAGCTCCGGCCCCTGCAGCACCGTGAGCTTGCTGTCGCGCTTGACGCGCTCCACGTCCTGCACCGGGACCGGCTCCATCACATCGACCTCGCCCGACAGCATGGCCGCCACACGCGTGGCGTCGTTGCCCACCACGTTGAAGATGACCTCGTCGACGTTGCTGTCGATCTTGCCCCAGTAGTTGGGGCTGCGCGTGAAGACCGAGCGCACATTGGGCTGGCGCTCGCGTGCGCGGAAGGGCCCGGTGCCGTTGGTGCGGAACGAGGCCGCGTTCTCGATGCCCTTGCGCCGGTCGACGGGGCGCTGGGCCTGGTTTTCCTCGCACCACTTCTTGCTCATGATGTACCAGTTGGTCACGAGGTCCGGCAGGATCGGAAACGGCTGCGTGGTGACGATGTCGATGGTGTGGTCGTCGATCTTGTCGATCTGCTTGATCTGGCCCACGTAGCTCTTGACGTCCGAGCCCTCGCCCGCGGCGCGGCGCCAGCTGAAGATCACGTCCTCGGCCGTGAACGGCGTGCCGTCGTGGAATTGCACGTTCTTGCGCAGATCGAAGCGCCAGACCGTGGGCGCGGTCTGCTTCCAGGCGGTGGCCAGCGCGGGCGCGAGCTTGAAGTCCGCGCCGCGCGTGACCAGCGGCTCATAGACATTGCCGGTCACGGTCAGCTGCAGCGACTCCTGCAGCGAGTGCGGATCGAGCGAGGTCGCGTCCCCCTGGTTGGCGATGCGCAGCGTGACGGCCTGCGCCGACAGGCAGGCGCCCAAGAGCAGGCAGGCGGTCAGTGCAGCGAGACGGGGCTTCTTCTGGTGCATGGCATGGCTCCTGTGAAAAGCTCAAGGGGATGTGGGTGCGGCAAGCGGCATGCCCTGCTCGACAAGGCCGGCATGCAAGGCCGCGCCCAAGGGCAGGATGTCGTCGTTGAAGTCGTAGCGGCTGTTGTGCAGGTGGTGGCCGTCCGGCGCGCCCTGGCCGATGCGCAGGTAGGCGCCGGGCCTGGCCTGCAGCATGAAGGAGAAATCCTCCGCCCCCATGCTGGGCTCCATGTCGCGCACCAGGCGCTCGGCGCCGACCAGCCGCTCGGCCACGTCGCCGGCGAAGCGGGCCTGGGCCCGGCTGTTGACGGTGGCCGGGTAGATGCGCTCGAAGCGCACCTCGGCCTGCGCGCCGAAGCCTTGCGCAATGGCCGTGCACAGCTCGGCCAGGCGGCGCTCCACGAGCGCCTGCACGCCGGTGTCGAAGGTGCGCACGGTGCCGACCAGCGTGGCCTCGCCCGGCACCACGCTCATGGCGCCCAGGTCACCGGCCTGCATCGCGCACAGGCTCAGCACGGCCGCGTCGATCGCGCGCGTGTTGCGCGAGACGATGCTCTGCGCGGCCGTGATGATGTGGGCGGCGACCAGGACCGGGTCCACGGTCTGGTAGGGGTGCGCCCCATGGCCGCCCTTGCCGATGATCCGGATCGTGACGCGGTCGGCCGCGGCCATCATGGCCCCGTCGTTGAGCCCCACGGTGCCCGGCGCCATCGCCGGCCAGTTGTGCATGGCGAACACGGACTGCACGGGAAAGCGCTCGAACAGGCCGTCGTCGACCATGGCCTTGGCGCCCGCGAAGCCCTCCTCGCCGGGCTGGAAGATCAGCACGGCCGTGCCGTCGAACTGGCGCGTCTCGGCCAGGTAGCGCGCCGCGCCGACCAGCATGGCGGTGTGGCCGTCGTGGCCGCAGCCATGCATGAGGCCGCTGCGTGCGGAGCGCCAGTCGCACTCGCCCTGCTCCAGCATGGGCAGCGCGTCCATGTCGGCGCGCAGGCCCAGCCAGCGCCCGCTGGCCGTGCTGCGTCCGCGCACGATGCCCACCACGCCGGTCTTGGCGATGCCGGTGTGCACCTCGTCGACGCCGCACAGGCGCAGCGCATCGGCCACGCGCGCCGCCGTGTAGTACTCCTCGAAGCCCAGCTCGGGATGCGCATGCAGGTCGCGCCGCAAGGCCGTGAGCTCGGGGTGGAATTGCGCGATGTGGGCGAAGGCCCGCCCACCCGCGCGCAGCACAGGGGCGCGCATCAGTGTCCTCCCGCCTTGCCGAGCCGCAGCCGCGGATCGACCGCGAAATACAGCAGGTCGACCACGAGGTTGATGACCACGAAGATCAGCGCGATCAGGCACAGGTAGGCGGCCATGACCGGGATGTCGGCGAAGGTCACGGCCTGGATGAACAGCAGGCCCATGCCCGGCCACTGGAACACGGTCTCCGTGATGATGGAGAACGCGATCAGCGTGCCCAGCTGCAGGCCCGTGATCGTGATCACGGGCACCAGCGTGTTCTTGAGCGCGTGGCCGAAGTGGATGGCCCGGTCCGACAGGCCGCGGGCGCGCGCGAACTTGATGTAGTCCGTGCGCAGCACCTCCAGCATCTCGGCACGCACCAGCCGCATGATCAGTGCGAGCTGGAAGATCGCCAGCGTGATGGCCGGCAGCATGATGTGGTGCCAGCCCTTGGGGCTCAGGAGCCCCGTGCTCCACCAGCCCAGCTGCACGGTCGGCCCGCGCCCGAAGCTCGGGAACCAGCCCAGCCAGACCGCGAACACGAGGATCAGCAAAATGCCGATCAGA
>DATKFT010000928.1:0-1890 GCA_035544335.1 Pseudorhodoferax sp. | reverse complement strand
CATGCTCTGCCGCGGTCGGGGCTCTGGCGCCCGGAGCGTTCGATTCGGTTGGGGGGTATTTCGCGCGCAGAGCGCCGATCAGGCCGGCCACGACACGACGAGCTCGTCCATGGGCAGCGGGCTGTACCACCTGCTGCGCGAGCCCGGCGCCCAGGCCCAGCTGCGCGCGCACCCCGAGTGCATGGCCAGCGCCGTGGAGGAGATGTTCCGCTTCGCCACGCCGGTCAAGCATTTCGTGCGCACCGCCACGCGCGACTTCGAACTGCGCGGCAAGACCGTGCGCGCGGGCCAGGAGCTCGCGCTGCTCTACCACAGCGCGAACTTCGACGAAGAGGTGTTCGACGAGCCGCTGCGCTTCCGCCCGGACCGCAGCCCCAACCGGCACATCGCCTTCGGCTTCGGCGTGCACGCCTGCCTGGGGCAGAACCTGGCGCGCGCGAGCATGCGCGTGTTCTTCACCGAGCTGCTCGCGCGGACCGAACACATCGCGCTCGATGGCCAGCCGCAGTTCATCGCCACCAACCAGGTCGGCGGCCTCAAGACCCTGCCCGTGCGCGCCCAGGCCGCGCGGCTGGCGGCCTGAGGGGGAGCGCGATGCTGTCCCAGCCCTTCCAGATGAGCATCGCCGGGCGCGGCGTGCCCGGCGCGCAGACCCTGCCCGTCATCGATCCGGCCACCGGGTGCGCGTTCGCCCAGGCTCCGGACGCCGGCCCGCAGCAGCTCGACCAGGCCGTGCAGGCCGCGCGCGACGCGCTGGCCGGCTGGTCGGCCACGCCCTGGGCGCAACGCCAGGCCCTCTTGCGCCGCATCGCGCAGACCTGCCTGGCGCACCAGGAGGCGCTGGCCGCGCTGCTGAGCCGCGAGCAGGGCAAGCCGCTCGCGCGGGCCCGCACGGAGATCGCCACGGCGGCCCACTGGTTCACCGAGACCGCCGGCATGGAGCTGCCCGACGAGGTGCTGCAGGACGATGTGCGCGGCCACGCGGCCGTGCGCCGCGTGCCGCTCGGCGTGGTCGGCGCGCTCGTGCCCTGGAACTACCCGGTGGTGCTGGCCGCCTGGAAGATCGCGCCGGCGCTGCTGGCCGGCAACACGCTGGTGCTCAAGCCCTCGCCCTACACGCCGCTGACCACGCTGCGCATCGGCGAGCTGCTGCGCGAGGTGCTGCCGCCCGGCGTGCTGAACGTGGTCAGCGGCGGCGATGCGCTGGGGCCCTGGATGTCCGCGCATCCCGGCATCGACAAGCTGTCGTTCACGGGTTCCTCGGCCACCGGCCGGCAGGTGATGCGCAGCGCCGCCGGCACGCTCAAGCGGCTCACGCTGGAGCTGGGCGGCAACGACGCGGCCATCGTGATGCCCGACGTGGACGTGCAGGCCACGGCCCGCGCGCTGTTCTGGGGGGCCTTCGTGAACAGCGGCCAGATCTGCATCGCGGCCAAGCGCATCTACGTGCACGAGGCGGTCTATGAGCGCATGGCCGCGGCCTTCGTGGCGCTGGCGCGCGAGACGGTCATGGGCCCGGGCCAGCAGGACGGCGTGGAGCTGGGGCCGGTGCAGAACCAGCGCCAGTTCGACCGGCTGCGCGCGCTGCTGGCCGACTGCCGCGCGCGCGGCCTCCCGCTGCTGTGCGGCGGCGAGCCCGACCCCGACCAGCCCGGCTACTTCTTCCCGGTCACGGTGGTGGACAACCCGCCCGACGACGCGCCCATCGTGCAAGAGGAGCCCTTCGGCCCCATCGTGCCGCTGCTGCGCTTTGCGCAGGTGGACGAGGCCGTGGCGCGCGCCAATGCCTCGCCCTACGGCCTGGCCGGCTCGGTCTGGTGCCGCGACGAGGCGCAGGCCCTGGCCATCGCCCGGCGCCTGCAGACCGGCACGGTCTGGATCAACGAAATC
>DATKFT010000927.1:0-2518 GCA_035544335.1 Pseudorhodoferax sp. | reverse complement strand
GGCCCTCGTGGGCATCACCGTGGGCGCGTTGGCAGGCTACTACCGCGGCTGGGTCGACAGCGTGCTCATGCGCGTGATCGAGCTGTTCCAGACCGTGCCCAACTTCGTGCTGGCCGTGGTGCTGGTCGCCATCTTCAAGCCCTCGGTCGCCACGGCCGTGTTCGCGATCGGCATCGTGTCCTGGCCGCCCACGGCGCGGCTCGTGCGCTCGGAATTCCTGCAGCTGCGCGAGCGCGAATTCGTGCTGGCCAGCCGCACGCTGGGCACGGGCCATGCGCGGCTGATCCTCACGCAGATCCTGCCCAATGCGCTGCCACCCGTGGTCGTGGTGTCCACGCTGTCCATCGCCCACGCGATCCAGACCGAGGCCGCGCTGGCCTTCCTGGGCCTGGGCGACCCCAACGTCATGAGCTGGGGCACCATCATCGGCATCGGCCGCGAACAGGTGGTCGACGCCTGGTACATCTGCGGCATTCCGGGCCTGGCCATCGTCGTCACCGTGCTGGGCTTCAGCCTGCTCGGCGAAGGGCTCAACGACGCCCTCAACCCCCACCTCCGAAAACGATGAGCACCGCGCCGAACCGCTTCAAGCAAGCTCGCTCCCGCCTGGCGGGACAGGCCGCAGGCCCAAGGGTGCACCCATGAGCCTGCTCGACATCAAGGGTCTGCAGACCTCCTTCGACACCCGCGCGGGCACGGTGCGCGCCATCGACGGCGTGGACCTGCAGGTCGACCGTGGCGAGACCGTGGCCCTGGTCGGCGAAAGCGGCAGCGGCAAGTCCGTCACGGCCTACTCCATCCTGCGGCTGCTGCCGCGCGGACAGGGCCGCATCACGGGCGGCAGCATCCGCTTCGACGGCACCGAGCTGACCACGCTGCCCGAGGCGGCCCTGCGCGCGCTGCGCGGCAACCGCATCTCCATGATCTTCCAGGAGCCGCTGTCGGCGCTGAACCCCGTGCTGTCCATCGGCTGGCAGATCGTCGAGGCGATCCGGCTGCACCGCCGCGTGGGCCGCCGCGAGGCCTGGGAGCAGGCTGTGGAGCTGCTCGCCCACGTGGGCATCCCCTCGCCCGCGCAGCGTGCGCTGGAGCACCCGCACCAGCTCTCGGGCGGCATGCGCCAGCGCGCCGTGATCGCGATCGCGCTGGCCTGCGAGCCCGAGCTGCTGATCGCCGACGAGCCCACCACCGCGCTGGACGTGACCACGCAGGCGCAGATCCTGGAGCTGCTGCAGCGCCTGCAGGCCGAGCGCGGCATGGGCCTGTTGCTGATCACGCACGACCTGGGCGTGGTGGCCGAGGTGGCCGACCGCGCGGCCGTGATGTACGCGGGCCGCGTGGTCGAGCAGGCCAGCGTCGCGGCGCTGTTCGAGGCGCCCGCCCACCCCTACACCGAGGGCCTGCTGGCCTCGCTGGCCATCGAGGCGCTGGCGCCCGGCACACGGCTGCCCGAGATCGCGGGCACCGTGCCCTCGCTGCTGGAGATGCCGGCGGGCTGCGCATTCGCGCCGCGCTGCGGACATGCCAGCGCGAGCTGCCATGCGCAGCGGCCCGAACCCCATGCACTGGACGGCCACCGTGTGGCCTGCCACCACCCGCTGGTGCCATTCGCACCACTGGCACCACTGGCACCACGCGCGCCGCTGGCCGCACCCGCCGCGCCGCGCCAGCGCGCGGAGGCCGTGGCATGAACGCCGTCGCACAGATCCCGGCCACCCCCCTGGCCAGCACCCCGCCCCACACCAGGTCCGCCACGCCGCTGCTGCAGCTGCAGCAGGCGGTCAAGCACTACCCCTCGGCGCGCGGCCCCGTGCACGCGCTGGACGGCGTGGACCTGCACGTGGCGCGCGGCGAGACGCTGGGCCTGGTCGGCGAGAGCGGCTGCGGCAAGTCGACCGTGGCGCGCGTGGCCATGCGGCTCACGCCGCTCTCGGCCGGCCGGCTCCATTTCGACGGCCAGGACCTCGCGGCGCTGGAAGGCGAGGCCTTGCGCACGCAGCGCGCGCGGCTGCAGATGGTGTTCCAGGACCCCTATGCCTCGCTGAACCCGCGCCAGAACGTGGAGCGCGCGCTGCGCGAGCCGCTCGTCGTGCAGCGGCGCGGCAGCGAGGCCGAGCAGCGCGAGCGCGTGGCCTGGGCGCTCGCGCGCGTGGGCCTGCGGCCCGACACGGCCAGCCGCTTTCCGCACGAGTTCTCGGGCGGCCAGCGCCAGCGCATAGGCATCGCGCGCGCGCTGATGCTGCAGCCCGAGCTCATCGTCTGCGACGAGGCCGTCTCGGCCCTCGACGTCTCCGTGCGCGCCCAGGTGCTGAACCTGCTGCTGGAGCTGCGCGAGGAGTTCGGCGTGTCCTACCTGTTCATCTCGCACGACCTGTCGGTGGTGCGGCACATGTCGGACCGCATCGCGGTCATGTATTTGGGCCAGGTCGTGGAGCATGGCGGCCGCGACAGCGTCTGGCGCCAGCCGCGCCACCCCTACACGCAGGCGCTGGTGTCGGCCGCCCCCAGGGCCAAGCCC
>DATKFT010000926.1:0-8651 GCA_035544335.1 Pseudorhodoferax sp. | reverse complement strand
CATCTTGCAGGTGGAGGCGCTGGACCAGCATGCGCAGGCGCTGCGCGCCGGCGCGCCGTTTGGCGAGGAGGTGCGCGAACGCCTGCTGGCCGCGCAGCACGTGCTGGCGTCCGACTACCTGGCGGCGCTGCGCGAGCAGGCGGCGTTCCGCGACCGCATGGACCGCGTGTTCGGGCAGGTCGATGCGCTGCTGGTGCCGACCTGCCCCATGACCGCGCCGCTGCTGCAGGAACGTGAGACCGCGCTGGAGGCCGGTCGCTTCCCCACGCGCTGGCTCATCACGCGCTGCACGGTGCCGGCCAGCCTGTCGGGGCATCCGGCCCTGTCCGTGCCGTTCGGCCGCGACGGCCGCGGCCTGCCCATCGGCATCCAGCTCATCGGCCCGATGCATGGAGAATGCGGCCTCTTTGACGTCGGTGCCGCACTCGAGGAGGCGGGCGAGGCGTGCGGTTTTCTTGTCGGGGCCCAGGCAACATGAGTGACAAACACAAAGCAGTTCCCGCACGCAGCGAGCCGGAGCCGGGCGGCGAGGCGCAGGAGCGCTTCATGGGCTTTCGGGTCAAGGCGCTGCGCAAGCGGCGTGGCTGGTCGCTCTCGGAGCTGGCGACGGCGACCAGGCTGTCGGCCGGCTACATCAGCCAGCTCGAGCGTGGCGTGGCCCAGCCGTCCCTGGCCACCATGATCGAGCTGGCGCGCACCTTCGGCGTCAGCGTGCAGTGGTTCTTCGCGGGCGAGCCGCGGCCCAACCCCGGCGACGGCAAGTACGTGGTGCGCAAGAGCGACCGGCTGCGGCTGACCTACCAGGGCGGCGTGATCGACGAGCTGCTGCCGTTCCGCAGCGGCGGCGCGATCGAGATGATCTACTGCCGGCTGCCGCCCGGCGCCATGAGCGGCGACGGCCTGCACACGCAGGTCGGCGACGAGGCAGGCTTCGTCGTGTCGGGCGAGCTGTCGCTGCAGATCGAGGACGAGCACTACGTGCTCAAGGCCGGCGACGGCTTCTCGTTCTCGGGCGAGAAGCCGCACCGCTTCGGCAACCAGGGCGAGGAAGAGACCGTCGTGATCTGGGCGATCACGCCGCCCGAGTTCTGGAGCGTGAACCTCGCGGAAGGCGCGCGCTGAGCGCAGGGCCGGGTGCTTGCGGTGCCACGGCACCGCGGCACCACGTCAGAGCATGGCTTCGATCAGGTAGGGCCCCCGCGCGCGCAGGCCCGCCTGCAGCTGCGCGGTGAAGGCCGGCACGCTGTCCACGCGCACGGCCTCGACGCCCATGCCGCGCGCCATCGCGGCCCAGTCCAGGTCGGGCCGGTCCAGGTCCAGCATGCGCTGGGCATTGCCGCCCGGCACCAGGCTGCCGCCCACATGGGCCATCTCTCCGTGCAGGATCGCGTAGCTGCGGTTGGACAGGATGATGGTCAGGCAGTTCAGCGCTTCGCGCGCCTGCGTCCACAGCGCCTGCAACGTGTACATCGCGCTGCCGTCGGCCTGCAGCGAGATCACCTTGCGGTCCGGGCAGGCGATGGCCGCGCCCACGGCCAGCGGCAGGCCGATGCCGATCGCGCCGCCCGTGAGCTGCAGGTAGTCGTGGGGCGCCGCGCCCAGGCTGGCCGCGGGGAAGTCGCGGCCCTGGGTCACGCCCTCGTCGCAGACGATGGCCTGCTCGGGCAGGTAGGCCGCGAGGATGCGGCTCACGGCCGCGCCGGTCAGGGGGCCGCTGGTGGGATGCTCCGCGGGGCCCTCGGGGCCGCGCAGCAAGGGCGATGACGCGGACAGGCCCAGCACCTCGGCCAGCAGCGCCAGGCCGGCCAGCAGGTCTTGCTGGCGGCTCGCCAGCGTGAGGCAGCGGCAGCCGGCCGGCGCGAGCGTGCTGGGCTTGCCGGGGTAGGCGAAGAAGGCGACCGGCGCCTGCGCACCCACGAGCACCAGCGTGCGCACCTCGCGCAGCGCGGCCAGCGCGTGGTCGACGGGGTAGGGCACGCGCGCCAGCGGCGTGCGGCCGCGGCCGCGCTCGATGCGCTGGCAGGAGGTCTCCGACATCAGGCGGGCCCCCGTGGCGCGCGCGATCTGGCCCGCGAGTTCGAGCGCCCGGCCCTGCAGCGCGGCGCCGCCGAGCAGCAGCAAGGCGCCGCTGCCGGCTTCGCGCAGGGCTGCCGCGGCCGCGTGCACCGCGGGCATGCCGGGCTGCGCGAGCACGGGGGACGCGGCGGGCGGGGGTGCCACATGCCCGGCCGGCAGTTCGGACCAGGCGGCGTCGGCCGGCAGGACCAGCGTGGCGATCTGGCCGCCGGCCGCGCGCGCGACGCGGATGGCCTCGCTGGCGTCCTGTGCCACCGCGCCGGCGTCGGCCGTGCGGTGCACCCAGTGCGACATGGGCCGCGCGAGCGCTTCGATGTCGCTGGTCAGCGGCGCGTCGTAGGCCAGATGGTGGCTCGCATGGTCGCCGACGATGTTGACCATGGGGCTGCCGGCGCGCTTGGCGTTGTGGATGTTGGCCAGGCCGTTGGTCAGGCCCGGGCCCAGGTGCAGCAGCGTGGCGGCCGGGCGCTGCGCCATGCGCGCGTAGCCGTCGGCCGCGCCGGTCACGACGCCTTCGAACAGGCCCAGGATGCAGCGCATCGCGGGTTGGCGGTCCAGGGCACTGACGAAGTGCATTTCCGAGGTGCCGGGGTTGGCGAAGCAGACGTTCACTCCGTTGGCGAGCAAGGTCTCGCACAAGCTGTCCGCACCGTTCATCGTTGGTTCTCCTGGGTGGATGGGCCCTGTGGGCCCGCAAATGGAATGCGTCAGCCGGCGCTGCGGCCCAGCCCCGCGAAGATGCGCTCGCGCAGCATTTCGCTGGAGCCGTCCACGAGGTTGGCCGCACGCGCGGCGAACTGGTGGCGGCCGAAGGGATGCGTGTCGCGCAGGCCCTCGGCCCCCATGGCCTGGGCCAGCGCGGGCAGCTGGCGCTCGGCCATGCGCGTGGCGAAGAGCTTGGCCTGCGCGGCCTGCAGCTGGGCGTCCAGGCCGGCGTCGATGCGTTCGCAGGCGCTGCGCACGAGGTGGCGCGCGGCGGCCAGTTCGGTCGCGGCCTCGGCGAGCGGCCAGCGCCAGCCCTGGTGCTCGGCGAGCGCCTTGCCGAAGCTGTGGCGCTGCGCGCCATGGGCCAGCGCGACGTCCAGGCATTCGGCCACCATGCCGCAGGCCATCGCGGCCACGTAGGTGCGCGCGCCGTTGATGCCGGCCAGCGCCGATTTGAAGGCCTGGCCCGGCGGCTGCAGCAGCTCGTGCTCGCCGAGTTCGTAGCCCTGCAGCATGCAGCCTCCCAGGCCGAAGGTGTTCTGCGAAGCGAGGCCGAACGCGGGCTCGCGCACGAAGCCCGGGCGCTCGGCGTCGACCACGAAGCAGGCGATGCCACGCGCGCCGCTGCCGGGCTCGGTCTGCGCGTAGAGCACGAACACGCGGGCCACGGCGGCGTTGATGATCCAGGCCTTGCGGCCGTCGAGCACCCAGCCCTGGCCGGTCTTGCGGGCCCGGGTCGTGATCGCGGCGAAGTCCGAGCCGGCACCCGGCTCGGTCAGTGCGGTGCAGCCGACATGCTGGGCCGAGAGCAGGCCCGGCACGAGCGCCTGGACCACGCTGGGATGGGCCTCGGCCGAGAGCTTGGCCGCCATGCCGGCCGAGTTCACGAGCCCCAGCGTGAAGCCGAAATCGACGCGGGCCAGCGCTTCGGCAAGCGTGGCCTGCAGTTCGAAGGAGTGGCCCAGACCGCCCTGGGCCGTGGGCACGCGCATGCCGAACACGCCCAGCGCGGCCATGGCCCGCATGGCCTCCCAGCCGTAGCCGCGTTCGCGCTCCAGTGCGGCCGGGTTCAGGACGGCAGCGTCCCGCGCCAGCGCGCTGGCGCGCGCGACGAGGTCTTGTTCTTGCGGGGTCAGTGCCATGGCGGCGCTCCTGGTGGGAAGAGGGGGGAGGGGGAGAGGGGGCGGCTCACTCGCCCTTGAAGCCCGAGGCCTTGATGACGGGGCCCAGCCGGTCCCAGTCGGCGTGGTGCACGGCCCCCAGCTGCTCGGCGCTGGTGCCGGTCGCGTCCAGGCCGAGCGCCTTGAGCTTGTCGACCACGTCGGCTTCGCGCACGGCCTGGGCCATGGCCTTGCTGATCTCGTCCACGACGGCCTTGGGCGTCCTGGCCGGCGCATAGGCCGCGTACCAGGCGATGCCGCTCAGGCCCTTGTAGCCCAGCTCCTTGAAGGTGGGCACGTCGGGCAGGTAGGGCGAGCGCTGCTCGCCGGCCACGGCCAGCGCCTTCATGCGCTGGTTGCGGTGGTACTGGATGGCGTCGGACACGACCAGGAACGCGGCCGGCACCTGGTTGCCGACCAGGGCCGGCAGCACCGCTGCCGTGCCCTGGTAGGGCACGTGCATGAGCGCGACGCCGGTCTCCTGGCTCAGCATCACGCCATAGAAATGCAGCAGGCTGCCGGCGGCCGGCGAGGCGTACATGGCCATGGCCTGGTCGGCCTTGGCCCGCGCGAGGTACTGCTCGACGCTGGTGGCGGTGCCCGAGGGCACGGCGAGCACCATCTGGAAGGTGGCGAGCTGCGAGACCGGCGTGAAGTCCTTGAACGGGTCGTACTTGAGGTTCGCGAACGCGAGCGGCTGGGCCACGACGGCGGCCGAGGGCGTGATCCACACCGTGTTGCCATCGGGCGCGGCGCGCTTGACGGCCTCGGCCGCGATGCCGCCGGCCGCACCCGCCCGGTTCTCGACGATGACTGCGCGGTCCAGCGGGCCCTTGATCTTGTCGGCCACCAGGCGCGCGAGCGTGTCCACCGAGCCGCCCGCGGGCGAGCCGACCACGATCTTGAGCACGGGCTTGGAGGCCTGGGCGGCGGCGGTGCCGGCGAGCGTGGCCGCGAGGCCCAGCAGGGCGCAGGCGCGCAGCAGGAAAAGGCGAGAGGGCATGGATGTGTCTCCTGGTGTTGGTGTCTGGAATCCGGTGGTGGCGTGGCGCAGGGCCGGGCGGTCGGTGCGCCCGGTCCGCCGGGGGACCGGCAGGTCGGTGTAGGGAGGCTCAGCTGGCGGTCTGCGCTGCCTGCAGGTGGGCGGCCTTGATCTTGCGGCGGGCCAGCTTGCCGCTGTCCTCGCGCGGCAGGCTGTCCACGAGCCGGATCTCGCGCGGCACGCGCAGCCGGCCCAGCGTCTGCAGCAGGCCGGCGTGCAGGGTGGGCGCGTCCAGGCCGGCGCCCGCATGCGGCTCCACGTACAGCGCCAGCGCTTCGCCGAGGTCGCGGTCGGGGATGCCGAACGCGATGCAGTCCTTGACCCCGTCCATGCGCAGCACGGCCTGCTCGACCTCGGCCGGGAAGATGTTGACGCCGCCCGAGATGACCAGGTCGCTCTTGCGGTCGCACAGCCAGAGGAAGCCGTCCGCGTCCTGGTAGCCGATGTCGCCCAGCGTGGCCCAGCCGCCTTCGCGCCGCAGGCTGGCCAGCGCGTCGGGCAGGTGCTGGTAGCTCACGCTGGCCACCACATCGGAGCGCACGAGGATTTCGCCCACGCCGCCCGCGGGCAGCGGCATGCCCGCGTCGTCGACGATGGAGATCTCCACGCCCTCGGGTGCACGTCCCACCGTGCCGGGGTGCTGCAGCCATTCCTGCGCGGTGCAGGCGGCCATGATGCCGATCTCGGTGGCGGCGTAGTACTCGTGCAGGATGGGGCCCCACCACGCGATCATGGCCTGCTTGACCTCGCGCGGGCACATGGCCGCGCCGTGCGCCACGCTGCGCAGCGAGGACAGGTCCACGCCGCTGCGCTGGGCCTCGGGCAGGTCGAGCAGGCGGCTGAACATGGTCGGCACCGCGTGCAGGTGCGTGATGCGCTGCTGCGCGATCAGCGCGAGCAGCTGCGCGGCGTCGAAGCGCGGCTGCAGCACGAGCAGCTCGCCCATGCGCACGCAGTTCAGCGCGTAGGCGTAGGGCGCCGAGTGGTAGAGCGGGCCGGTCATCACGGCGCGGATGGGGCCAGAGGACAGGCCATGGGCCGTGCGCGTGCGCTGCGCCATGGCGGCGTTGGTGGCCGCATCGCGCGTGTCGCGGCGCACGCCCTTGGGGCGGCCTGTGCTGCCCGAGGTGTAGAGCAGCCGGTAGGGCGGCGGTGTCGCCGGGCCGTCCCAGGGCGCTGCGGCCGCGCGCCACTGCGCGTAGTCGGCGATCCCCGCGTGCGCGGCGCAGTCCGCATCGCCGAGCCGGTAGGCGGTGCGGACCTCGCGCGGCGGCGGCACCTGCAGCGCGAGGCAGGCGGCGGGCAGCGCGGGCAGCCGCGCGAGCAGGTCGGTGTGCGCGACCAGCAGCCGGGCACCCGCATCGCGCAGGATGTGGTCCAGGTCGTCGGCCGAGGCATGCCAGTTCAGCGGCACGGCGACCACGCCGACGCGGTCGGCGGCCAGGGCCAGCTCCAGCACGGGGAAGTCGTTGCGCATCAGCATGCACACCACGTCGCCGGGCACGAGGCCCAGCGCGCGCAGCGCGCCCGCGGCCTGCCGCACCTGTTGTTCCAGCTGGTCGCCGGGCAGCACACGGCCGCCGCTCGCCAGCGTCGCGAGGTTCTGGGTCATGGCGCGCGCGTCAGGCCATGTCGACCACGAGGCGGCCGCTGACCTGGCCGTCCAGCAGCCTGGCCGCCGCGTCGAAGGCCTGGTCCAGGCGGATCGCCTGGCTCAGCGCTTCGATGGTGGCCGCAGGCAGGTCGCGCGCGATGCGCTGCCACAGGGCCTGGCGTGCCGCCATGGGGTGGTAGACGCTGTCGATGCCCACCAGCGTCACGGCGCGCAGGATGAAGGGCGCCACGCTGGCAGGGAAGTCCATGCCCTGGGCCAGGCCGCAGGCGGTGACCACGCCGTTGCGCCGCGTGCTGGCGCAGGCGTTGGCCAGCGTGTGGCTGCCCACGCTGTCGACGACGCCGGCCCAGCGCTCGCGCGCCAGCGGCTTGCCGGGCGCGGAGAACGCGCTGCGGTCCAGCACCTCGCTGGCACCCAGGCGCCGCAGCCGCTCGGCCTCGGTGGCGCGCCCGCTCACGGCGACGACCTCAAAGCCCGCAGCGGCCAGCAGCGCGATGGCAAAGCCGCCCACGCCGCCGCCCGCGCCCGTCACGAGGATCTCGCCGGAAGACGGCCTCACGCCCTGGCGCTCCAGCGCCTCCACGCAGAGCATGGCCGTGAAGCCGGCCGTGCCCACGCCCATGGCCTGGCGCGGGCTCAGTCCCGCGGGCAGGGCCACGAGGGACTCGGCGTCCACGCGGGCCTGTTGCGACAGGCCGCCGAAGCGCGTTTCGCCGTAGCCCAGGCCGGTGAGCAGCACCTGGTCGCCGGGCTGCCAGGCGCCCGTGGCACAGGACTCCACGGTGCCGGCCAGGTCGATGCCGGGCACCAGCGGGAACTTCTTGGCGATCGGCGAGCGGCCCGTGATGGCGAGCGCGTCCTTGAAGTTGAGCGTGGACCACGCGACGCGCACCAGCGTGTCGCCGGCGTCCAGGTCGGTCTCGGAGATCTGCCGCAGGCAGGCGCGCGTCTGGCGCCCTTCCTGCTCGAGCCAGATGGCATGGAACATGTGAAGTCTCTCTTGCTGGAAATGGAATGGGGAACGGTGGCGCGCGCCTTCAGCGCGCGGCCGTCGCGATGGCCAGGAAGCTGCCGAAGAAGTGCTCCAGCGGATCGTTGTTGCGCGTGAGCTTGGCGCGCAGGATCGCGCCTTCCCAGCCGATCCAGAAGAACGCGGCCAGCGCCGCGCAGTCGGTGCCGGCCGGCAGCTCCCGCGCGTCGACGGCGGCCTGCAGGCAGGCGGCGGTCAGGCGCTGCCAGGACTGGAGCACGGCTTCCAGGCGCTCGCGGAACAGCTCGTCGATGCCGCCCAGCTCCTGGCCCAGGTTGCCGATCAGGCAGCCGCGCTGGAAGTTGAAGCGCTGCATGCCGGCCTTGGCGTCGTCGACGAAGCTGCGCAAGCGCGCCAGCGGGCTCAGCGCGGCCTGGTCGAAATGGCGCTGCAGCTTGCGTTCGAAATAGGTGGCATAGCTGTCGATGACGGCCAGGCCGAAGGCCTGCTTGCTCTCGAAGAAGTGATAGAAGGACCCTTTGGGCACGTTCACTCGCGCGCGGATCTCGTCGATGCCGGTGGCCTGGAACCCGCGCTCGGTGAAGAGTTCGGTGCCGCAGCGCACGATGAGCGCGCGCGTGTCGCGGCGCTGTTCGGCGCGCGTCGCGCGGTCGATGCGGGTCTTGGGTGGAGCGTCTGGACTGTCCATCCAAGAATAGTAGACCGGTCGTCTCAAAAATAATCGGGGGTAAACCCTTGGGGTCGGGCGACGCCGCTTGTGCGGGCCGGCGTCGGCGCACGAGCGGCCGGGCCGGCGTGCTGCGGGGCTGCCGGCCGCGTCGGCAGACCCGCACGCGCGCTGCGCCTTGTCGGCCAGGGCATGCACGATTTCTGGCGCCCCTCCTACATCCCTGCTGGGCACAATGAAATGCCGGACGAAAGTCTGCATACATCGGAGCCATGCCAGCCCACAGCGCCCGCAACAAGCCCTCCGATCGCGCCCTCGGCACGCGGCCATCCGCCCCGCGCGGCGGCCGGCAAGACCCCGCCGGCTGACCGCGGCCCTGGCCTGTTTTCCACTTC
>DATKFT010000925.1:0-5508 GCA_035544335.1 Pseudorhodoferax sp. | reverse complement strand
GAAAGCGGCGACGGTCCCAGTCTGCTGCCGGATGCCGCTGCGCCAGCCAGGCCAGCGTGGCCGTGGTCAGCACATGGAACGGGGTCACGAGGAAGAAGCTGCCGGGCAGGGCGACGAACTCCGCGGCGGCGGCCGGCAGGTCGTCGAAGAAGTCCGGCAGTGGTTCGCCGTCTTCGCGCGCGAAGGTGGACTTGAGTTCCTCCAGCCAGGTATGGTCGTCGCGCTTGTGGCGGCGGTAGAAGTCCAGGTCGGACACCGGGCGCAGCGGCTCCAGCGTGGAGGCATGGCCGATGAGCGCGGACACGCGGGCAGCGGCCTGCGGATCCGTGGCGGCCAGCAGGGTGCCGTCCGAGAACCGGATGCGCACCTGGCCATCCTCGGCGTCATGGCTGGCTGTGCACAGCAGCAGGCCGGGACGGAACTTGCAGCTCTGGATCTCCTGGCGCGCGCTGTCGCGCACGGCCCAGCTGCGGTCGCCGGCCAGGCCCTGGTCGCCGAGCTGGCCTGTGTCCAGGCGCTCGCCGGCCATGCCTTTGACGGGGTAGCGCCAGATTTCGCGGACTTCACCGACCTTCTCCATCGATCACTCCTGTTTTGCGGCCTGCACCAGACGGCAGGAACGGTGCGATACCGGCCTCTGCATGCCGTCGGGCCGCACCAGCGGCGCATTCTGCCCCCTTCTGGCCGGCCACGGCCCTTCTTGGAGATGCTTGGCGATGCCCGAATCCCGCGCCATCCGCAGCCAACGCCGCCAACGCCGCCAACGCAGCGATGCCTCGGTGCCCTGCGGGCAAGGGACCGGGTCCCGGCAGCTGGAGCGGTTGGCGGGCCGGCGCAGCCCCTCCACAATCGTGGCCATGTCTCTTGCCGACACCCATTTGCACCGGGTCCTCGCCGCGATGGCCGGGCCTGCCGCGCGCCCGCGCGAGGACCAGGCCGCCGCCGTGGCAGCGCTGGTCGAACAGCAGGCCCGTGTGCTCGTGGTGCAGGCCACCGGCTGGGGCAAGTCCGCCGTCTACTGGGCCGCCACCTCGGCGCTGCGCGCCACGGGCAAGGGTCCCACGCTGATCGTCTCGCCCTTGCTGGCGCTGATGCGCGACCAGGTCGACGCGGCCGCACGTGCGGGACTGCGCGCTGCCAGCATCAACTCCACCAATCTGGAAGACTGGGACGCCGTCTTCGACGACATCGGCGCCGATCGCCTGGACGTGCTGCTGGTCTCGCCCGAGCGGCTGGGCAACCCGGGTTTCGCGCGGCGCCTGCCGGCCTTGCTGGGCAGTGCCGGGCTCGTGGTGATCGACGAGGCCCATTGCATTTCCGACTGGGGCTTCGACTTCCGGCCCGACTACCAGCGCCTGTCCAGAACGCTGCTGGGCATTGCGGCTGGCACGCCGGTGCTGGCCACCACGGCCACGGCCAACCAGCGCGTGACCGAAGACATCGCGCGCCAGCTGGGTCCCGAAACGCAGACCTTCCGCGGCTCGCTCGCGCGCTCGTCGCTGCGCCTGGCCGTGGTGCCCGGACTGGCCGCGTTGGAGCGCCTGGCCTGGGTGGCCGACGCGTTGGACAGCTTCGCGGGCTCGGGCATCGTCTATGCGCTGACGGTGGCAGAGACCGAGCGCATCGCCGGCTTCCTGCAAGCTAGCGGCTTCGCGGTCGCCGCCTACCACGGCGGCCTGGACACGGCGGCGCGCCAGCAGATCGAGGACGCGCTGCGCCGCAATGCGCTGAAGGCCGTGGTCGCGACCTCCGCGCTCGGCATGGGCTACGACAAGCCCGACCTGGCCTTCTGCATCCATGTCGGCTCGCCGTCTTCGCCGGTGGCCTACTACCAGCAGGTGGGCCGCGCCGGCCGGGCGCTGGACGACGCCCAGGCCGTGCTGCTGCCGGCCGAAACCGACGAGCGCATCTGGGCCTACTTCGCCACGGCAGGCGTGCCCGACGAGAAGCGCGTGGGCCAGATCCTGGGGGCATTGGCAGGCGGGCCGCAAAGCCTGGTGGCGCTGGAAACCGGCACCGGCATCCGGCGCGGCCGGCTGGAAGGCTTGCTGAAGATCCTCGCGGTGGACGATGTCGTGCAGCGCGAGGCTTCGGCCTGGGCGCTGACGGGCCGGCCCTGGACCTTCGACGCCGCGCGCTGGCAGGCGCTGGGCGCGGTGCGCGCGCGCGAGGCCGGTTTGATGCGCGCGTTCGCGGCCGGGCAGGGTTGTTTGATGCGCTTCCTGCAGGAGGCGCTGGACGATCCTGCGCCCAGCGACTGCGGGCGTTGCAGCGTCTGCACGGGGTGCCTGCCCGAGCCGGGCGCGCAGCCCGCTGCATCGCGTGTGGAGGCGGCGCGCGTCTACGCGCGCGGACAGGATGTGGTCATCGAGCCGCGCAAGCTCTGGCCCACGGGCGGCGCGCGCAAGGGCCGCATCGCAGGCTGCGGCGAGGGCCGGGCCCTGGCCTTCGCCGACGATCCCGGCTGGGCCGATGTCCTGTTGCCGCTGTTCGCTGCGCCCGACGCGCCAGCCCCGCAGCCCGTGCTGGACGGCGCGGTCGCCGTGCTGGGCCGCTGGCGGCGCAGCTGGGGGAACAGACCGGTGGCCGTGGTGCCCATGCCCTCGGCGACGCACCCGTTGCTGCTGCGATCGGTGGCCGCGCACGTGGCGCAGGTTGGCCGGCTGTCGCTGCTCGACGCACTGGATCTGGCCGGCCCTTTGCCAGACCCCGAACTCGCCTCGGCTGCCAAGGTCGCGGCGCTGAACCGGGCGCTGGTGCTGCGGCCCGGCGCCGCGGTGCCGGCCGGGCCGCTGCTGCTGGTCGATTTGCGCTACCGCAGCGGCTGGGCCATGACGGTGGCCGCTGCGCTGCTGCGCGAGGCGGGCGCTGCGGACGTGCTGCCGCTGGTGCTGCACCAGGCGCCCTGATCGCTCTTGTTCAGGTGCTGTCCGCGCGGCGGCGCTCCAGCCACTCGAAGATCACCATGCCCGCGAGCATGGCCAGCACGAAGACGGCGGCCTTGGCCTGGCCCATGCCCAGGGCCACGAGCGCCGGCCCCGGGCAGAAGCCGGCCAAGCCCCAGCCGATGCCGAACAGCAGACTGCCCAGCACCAGGCGCCGGTCGATGCCGCGGCCCTGTGGCAGCTGCAGTTCCAGGCCGAGCAGGCTGCGCGTGCGGCGCCTGGCCACGGCGAAGGCCACCAGGGCGACCGCGATGGCGCCGGCCATCACGAAGGCCAGCGAAGGATCCCAGGCCCCCGCAAGGTCGAGGAAGCCCAGCACCTTGGCCGGATCGGCCATGCCGGAGACGATGAGGCCCAGGCCGAAGACCAGGCCCGCGAGCAGGGCGGTGACAAGGGGCATGGCGAACCTCAGCCGTTCAGCAGGTGGCGGACCACGTAGACGGTCGCGAAGCCCGCGCCCATGAAGGCCAGTGTGGCCACCAGCGAGCGCGGCGACAGCCGCGACAGGCCGCAGACCCCGTGGCCGCTCGTGCAGCCCGCGCCATAGCGCGTGCCCAGACCGACCAGCAGGCCGGCCACCACGAGCGTGTCCCAGCCGGCGTCGATCTGCGGCCGCGGCACGCTGGCGGCGAGCGCATAAACCAGCGGCGCGCCGACCAGGCCAGCCAGAAAGGCCAGCCGCCAGCCGATGCTGCCCGCGGACGGGCGCAGCAGCCCACCCAGGATGCCGCTGATGCCCGCGATGCGGCCGTTCAGCAGCACCAGCATGGCGGCCGCCAGACCGATGAGCGCGCCGCCGGCCAGGGCGGCGTAGGGGGTGAAGGTGTTCCAGGCGATGGTCATGGTGTCAGGGCTCCTCGTTCCTTGGGCAGTCGCGGCGGTGCAGCGGCGCCAGGCGCTGGCGCAGCTTGCGGTCGGCCAGGCGGCAGAAGGTCGACAGACCTTCCTCGCGTGTCTGGCTCCCGCCTTTGCCGGCCGGCGCATTGTCCAGCGCCGCTGGCCGATGGCGGCGTGGCAAGGGGTGGCAGCTAACGGTCCTCGGCAGCGCCCTGGCTGCGCCGGTACACCGCGGGCGAGACGCCCAGGTGCTTGGCGAAGCTGCGCCGCAAGGTGTCCGCATTGGCGAAACCGCACTGGGCTGCCACCTGCTTGGGCGTGTGCTGGCCCGCCTCCAGCAGCGCACGGGCCGCGGCCACGCGCGTGCTCTCCACCCAGGCGGCCGGTGTGCTGCCGACCTCGACATGGAACAGGCGCGCGAAGTGCCGCGGGCTGCACTGCGCCCGTTGCGCGAGTGCGCTCACCGACAGGTCGTGCGCCGGATGGGCCATGGCCCAGCGCTGCACCTCCTGCAGCACCGAGCGGCCGACCGGGCCGGCATGCCCCTTGCGGCTGAACTGCAGCTGCCCGCCGGGGCGCTTGAAGAACATCACGAGCTGGGATGCGACCTGTGCGGCGATCTCGCGCCCGCAGTCCTCCTCGACCAGCGACAAGGCCAGGTCCAGGCCGGCCGTGACACCGGCCGATGTGCGCAGCTTGCCGTCGCGCACATGCAGCGCATCCTCTTCGACGGTGGTGCCCGGAAAGGCCCGCCGGAAGTCGTTGGCGACCGCCCAATGGGTCGTCACGCGCCGGCCTTGCAGCAGCCCCGCGGCGGCCAGGAAGAATGCGCCCGAGCAGACCGAGCCGAAGCGCCTGGCGCGCCTGGCCATCTCGCGCAGCCATTGCGCGGTGGGCTCGCTCAACAGCACGCTGGGCGCATTCGGCGCTCCGGCGACCAGCAGCGTGTCGACGCGCTGCACGGGATCGCCGACCGTCCAGTCGGGCGCCAGGCGCGCACCGGAGGAACTGAGGATGGGCGCGGAGTCCTTGCCCACGACGCGCAGCTCGTACAGGGCACGGCCCAGCGCGGTATTGGCCTGCGCGAACACGTCCATGGGCCCCGCCACGTCCAGCAGCTGCACGCCCGGAAAGGCAAGGATGGCGATGGTCTTGGACATGGAGCAGGCCCGGTGTCTCGATTCCGCGCGAAATGGCAGATATCGGCGTAATACGTCCATTGAGGACAGGTCAGTGTATCCACAGAATGGGGCCGGCACATTGAAAGGAGCCCCGCATGAGCCTCGATATGGATGGCGTCAAGATCCCCGACAGCCAACTCGCACGCGACATCACCGAGATGGTCCGCGACACCGCCTCACCGCTGCTGTTCCACCACTCCAGCCGCGTCTACTACTTTGCGGCCCTCGCGGGCAGGCAGCGTGGACTGTCGTTCGACCCCGAGCTGCTGTACTGCGGCTGCATGTTCCATGACATGGGCTTGACGCACGCGCACGGCAGCGACTGCTGCCGTTTCGAGGTGGACGGGGCGAACGCGGCGCGCGACTTCCTGCGTGGCCGCGGCATCGCGCCGCACGACATCGACCTGGTCTGGACCGCGATCGCGCTGCACACCACGCCGGGCATTCCGCAGTTCATGCACCCCGTCATCGCGCTGGTGACCGCCGGCGTGGAGATGGACGTGCTGGGCCTGCGCTATCCCGACTACAGCGCGGCGGAGCGCGCG
>DATKFT010000924.1:0-3694 GCA_035544335.1 Pseudorhodoferax sp. | reverse complement strand
TCACACCCTGCGGGGCAGCCATCGTTCTTTCAGCACCGGCGACTCACACGTCCCGGGCTAAGCAGATCGGTAGAAGTCGGCCGATGCCGCTGCGAACCGTTGTGGAACGCCGACGTCAGGTTCCGGCCGGGTTCGGCGATGCGTCGTGCTCCCGCGCTCTTCCGATGCGCCGCTCCCCTGCTCCATGACGATCCGGAACGGCGGAAGGCACCGCAGCAGCATCCGCCCCCAGGACGTGCCACCCAGGCGCGGATCGAGGATGGTCACGGTTCCATGGTCATCATCGGTGCGCAGAAGCCGTCCCACGGCCTGGGCCAGACGGATGCCGACCTCCGGCACGCTGCGCTCCAGGAAGGCAGAGCGCCCCTGGGCTTCAATCCATTCATGACGCGCCTGCTCCACGGGATTGTCCGGCACGGAGAACGGCAGCTTGGCGCAGATGACGTGGGTGCAGTACTCGCCTGGCAGGTCCACGCCTTCTGCCAGCGCCGCGAGTCCAAAAAGCCCGGAGCGGCCACCTTGGTCGATACGGAGCCGGTGCCGTGCGATCAGTTCCCGGCGCGAGAACTCGCCTTGCATCAGTATGATGTCTCTCATCTCTTCGGGCAACGCCGCATGCACTTCGCGCATCTGGCGTGCGGACGCGAACAACACAAGCGTGCCGCGCTGCCCGGAGAGCAAGCCTGGCATTCTTTGAACAATCTCCTCAGTGTGCGCCTCGCCGTTGCGCGGATGCGCGTTCACGCGCGCAAGCCGCAAGGTGGCGCGCCGCGCGTAGTCGAACGGAGAGGCCAACGCCAGTCGATCCACTGCCTCAAAGCCTGCCAGTCCAGCATCCTCCAAGAACAGGTCGAACCGTCCACACGCCCGCAGGGTCGCTGAGGTCAACACAGCTGCGCCGACCCGCTCCCACAACACGGACCGAAGTCGGGGCCCACCGTAGATTGGTGATGCGCAAACGAGGAAGTCGTCCTCGCCCGCCGCGCCTGCATGGAGTTCGATCCACCGCGCCACGGGCGTCATGCCGCGGGCATCCTCCCGCAGCATCCAGTCCCAGGTGGAGACGAGCCCTTCCAGCCGGGCGAAGAACGGCCCCAGCGTTCCCAGGTGGGGCTGCACCGCGTGAGCATCCGCGCCTGCGTAGCGTATCAGGGCCCCGCGCAGGCCCGTAAGCGCGCTACTGAAGGAATGCCCCGCCTCACGGACTACCTCACCGCACGCAAGAATCTCCGGCGGGAGCGGTCCAGGCGCGAAACGGCACACGCGCTGCTGGCCGACGAATTCGCAGTGGCGAGCCGCTGCGTCGAGCAGCGCGCCCAGCGCGGCACAGAGCATGCGCCCTGCGCCCTCGTGATCCGGCACGTCGGCCCGGACAGTGCGTGCCAACGCACGGTGCGCCTGCTGTGCAGCTCTCATGGCCTGCGCGACCCAAGCACCGGCTGCGCAGATCGAGTGGCGCGCTGCGCCGCCACCAACAACCTTGGTAGGAAGTGCATGCGCTTCGTCGAAAACCACCAGAGCTTGGCTCAGCTCCGGGAGGGTGCCGCCCGTGTCTCGGCCTGCAGCTGCCAGAACCAGGTCATGGTTGGCGATCACAAGGTCTGCTTCCGCCACCATCGATCGGACTTGGTAGTAAGGGCACTTTGCGTAGCTCGGACAGAGCGAGCCCAGACATCCCTGGCGGTCCGTTGACAGTGCATCCCAGACACGGTCCGGGATCGTCTGCGGCCACGCGTCCCGATCACCGTTCCAGCATCCGCGCTCGAAGGCTTCGGACAGTTTTCCGTGCCACTGCACCAGGGATTTCGATTGCGGCGGCTCAGCGCCCGGCCCGTCCGGCGGCAGATCCCGCGGCGCGAGGTCATCCACGATCACCGCAGCAGTCCCTCGGTCCAGCCGCGCCAGTCGCGCCGGGCACAGAAAGCGACGACGCCCTTTTGCCACCGCAAAGATCATCTTGAACGGCAGCAGCGACGACAGGGCTGGCACATCCTTGTGGAGCAGTTGCTCCTGCAGCGTCACTGTCGAGGATGAGACCACCAGCTTGCGGCCGCGCATGAAGGCCAGGGCGAGCGCCGGAAGCAAATATCCTAAGGTCTTGCCGGTCCCTGTTCCTGCCTCGATCACGCCGAGATGCGCCCCGAGCGCCCGCTGCTCCTGGTCCGCATCCACACGTGACAGTGTGCGCGCGACCGCGGCCATCATCTGCAGCTGTGGGGGACGGTTGCGCAGTCCCGGCGTGCCGGACCGAACGGCCTGCAGACAGTGCCGCATGAACTGCATTTCTTCGATGGTGAGCATCCGCCCAGCATCTAGCAGGAAAAGCGAGAGTCAACCCACTCCATCCGGACCGGACGGCCTCACGAAGTACCGCTACGACGAAGTCTATGTCCCCTTCCCCATCGACGAAGGATGTGCGGACGGCAAGTCCGGCATTGGCTCATCGTTGCGCCAGACCCAGGCGTTGCCGGCCTCCTGTGTGGCCTTTTCCTTGACGGCGCGGTCCTTCGCCGACATGAACGCGCTCACGACGTGCAGCGGTACGGGCTGCCCTCCCATGTCGAGCAGCAGCGCGTTCGGAAACGCAGCCACCGTCCGCGCGTCGTAGCGCAACGGCTTGATGAACCGTCGACCTTGCGCGATCAGGGACTGCACAAGTGCAAGCTCGTGCACTCCGTCCAATGGGATCCACTGCTCGTTGGTCAGCATCATGCTGGCCGCATCGATCTCGTAGGTATGCTCGCGCCGCGCTCGTATCAGCGCAGCGATGACCAGGCGCACCCTGTGCCCAGTGTCGGCATGCCGCGCTTCCAGGAGCGAGCCGAACGTGCGCTCAATGCGCGCCCACGTTCTAAGCGAAGCAAGTAGAGGCGCATCGGGCGCATGCTTGATCCAGATGCGGCAGCCCTGCGCGGTGCTGTCACAGCCCTTGAACTCCCCGAGCGCGATGGCCAGCGGACTCTGCCCGTCACGAGGATGGAGCACGGCGAGCCTCTCCCGACGCCGTCTGGCAGCGTTGTCGCGCCCTGCTTCGGAGAACGGTTCTGGCACATAGAGGCGCTCTGCCAACGAAATGCCCCGCGCTGTGACGGTCTCCGCGGCTTCCATGAGGTACTTGTGCAGGACACCCTGATTCCGCTTGCCCGCCATCGCTGGCGACCAGCGGTTGATGCCGGCGCGCTCGAACAGGAAATGCATCAGGGCGCGCAGGCTCATGCGCCGGCACACGACCAGGATCTCAGCAGGCTCCTGTGGTTCGCCACGGGGCACCGCGCGTCCTGCCACACGGGTCCAAGGGAAGTTCAACCGCAACTCGAAGCTTCCCGGACTTGGCTCCAGCACCGCTTCGCCCAACAATTCGCCCAAGCCGGACTGCTGCGTGTCAGGCTCATAGGCCGGGCAACCCGGGTGGTGGTGCATGCCCGACCCAGGCATGCGTTTCACGACCAGTTGGCGATGCCGCGCCACATACATCTCGACGCCGCCCGGCACGCACAAGCACCGGGGCCGATCCGGTGAGTCGTGCACGCTCGCAAGCGCGGCCTGCAAACCCGGGTCGTTCGCATCGAACTCGCTGCCCGTGATAGCGAATCGTTGGGTGTCCATGGTGGTCCAGGCGAAGCGTATCATCGTCAACTCGGTCCCTCGATATGGCAAGCCGGAAGAAGGGCCCGATACGTGGGGCGTTCGATAC
>DATKFT010000923.1:0-6503 GCA_035544335.1 Pseudorhodoferax sp. | reverse complement strand
GCGTCTACCGCGTGCAGCAGGGCACGACGCTCGTGGACGAGGCCGGCGCGACCATGCAGGAGGTCGTGACCGCGATCCGCCGCGTGACCGACATCATGGGCGAGATCAGCGCGGCCAGCGGCGAGCAGAGTTCCGGCGTCGAGCAGATCGGGCAGGCCATCACCGAGATGGACCAGACCACGCAGAAAAACGCTGCGCTGGTCGAGCAGTCCGCGGCCGCGGCCGACAGCCTGCGCCACCAGGCCCAGCAACTCGTGCAGGCCATGGCCGTGTTCCAGCTGCGCGACGGCCCCCTGCTGGCCCAGGCAGCCCCTGCCACCAGGGCCTTGCCGCCGCGGCCGGCCGCGGCCCCGCCCGCCACACGCTTGGCCGCCCGGCCCGCCCCCGCTCGGCCGGCACCCGCCCGGCTCGCGGCCCCGGCCGCCGCGGCAAGCCCTGCGCCGCCGCTGCGCGCCCTGACCGGTGCCAAACCGGCGCCGGCCAAGCCCGCGGCGACACCGGCCAAGCCCACGCGCGCGACCAAGGCCACGGCCGACGAGGGCGATTGGGAAAGCTTCTGAGAAGCTGACGTTCAAGCGGCTTTCCCGGCGCGGCGCAGGGATTGCGGGCTGCGTGCGCGCGGTTTGACACAATCGCAGGCCCGCGCGCCGTCCCTGCGGTGCGCCATCCATCCCATTCCGACACCATGCGACTGACCCGTCTTCTTCCCCTCGGCCTGGCTGCCCTGCTGGCGGCCTGTGCCAGCCTGCCGGACAACACCGCCCGCTCCCCGGTCCAGCTCTACACGCTGGGCGAGAACCAGGAGCTGCTGCGCCTGGACGCCGCCGCGCCGCAGACCCTGCTCGCGCGCCAGGCATTGACCGGCCTTCAACAGGACGGCCAGCCGGTCGGCCTGGGCCTGCGGCCTGCGAACGGCCAGCTCTATGCACTGGCGTCCTCCGGCCAGCTGTACCAGCTGGATCCGCAGAGCGGCGCTGCCCAGAAGGTCGGCAGCGGCCACCCGCCCCCGGGCACGGCCACCGTGGGTGGACGCAACGGCATCGCCGGCGTGCTGTTCTTCGGCGAACGCTTCGGCGTGGACGTCGATCCCGTGAGCGACCGGCTGCGCGTCACGGCCGACCGCGGCATGAACCTGCGCATGGACCTGGACACCAGCCTGGTGGTCGGCGGCGGCAGCGCCGACAACCGCCGCCAGCCCGACACCGCGCTGCAGTACGCGGCCGACGATGCCAACGCGGGCAAGACACCGGCCGTGGTGGCGGTCGCCTACGCCCGCGATCGGGCCGATCCGCAGCGCAGCACCGCCTATGCCATCGATGCCGAACTCGGCACGCTGGTGCTGCTGGGTTCGCGCGCGGGCAGCCAGCCCGTGGTGTCGCCCGACACGGGCACGCTGCGCACCATCGGGCCGCTGGGCCTGGGCCGGCTGCGCGACGCCTCGCTGGCCATCGACCCGCAAAGCCAGCGCGCCTATGCCGCGATCCGCAGCTTCGCCGACCTGCGCACGCAGCTGTTCTCCGTCGATCTGCAGACCGGCCGCACGCGCGCGCTGGGCTTCATCGGGCAAGGCCGTCCCGTGCAGGGCCTGGTCGTCGCGCCCTGAGCGCCCCCCACCACAGCCCCCCACCCATGGACTGGATCGGTCTGGCCGGTCCCACGGCCAGCGGCAAGACCGCTGCCGCGCTGGCCGTCGCGGCACGCCGGCCCGTGGAGATCGTCAGCGTGGACTCCGCGCTGGTCTACCGCGGCATGGACATCGGCACGGCCAAGCCCACGGCCGCCGAGCGCGCGGCCGTGCCGCACCACCTGATCGACATCCGCGACCCGCGCGAGCCCTACAGCGCGGCCGAGTTCGTGGCCGATGCGACGCGGCTCATCGCCGAGATCCAGACGCGTGGTGCATTGCCGCTGCTCGTGGGCGGCACCATGCTGTACTTCAAGGCGCTCGTCGACGGGCTCGACGACATGCCGCGCGCCGATGCGGCCACGCGTGCCGCGCTGGAGGCCGAGGCCGCCGCCCGCGGCTGGCCCGCACTGCACGCCGAGCTGGCCCGACACGACCCCGTGACGGCCGCGCGGCTTGCGCCGCACGACAGCCAGCGCATCCAGCGCGCGCTGGAGGTCTGGCGCCTGACGGGCCGGCCGCTGTCGTCCTTCCACAGCCGCAACGAACAAACCGGCGACCCCAGCGGCGACCAGGCCGACGGCCCGGCCAGCCCCCGGGGCCGCATCGTCTCGCTGGAGCCGCAGGACCGCGGCTGGCTGCACGCACGCATCGCCGAACGCTTCGACGCGATGCTGGCCGCGGGCCTGGTCGACGAGGTGCGCAGGCTGCGCGCGCGCGGCGACCTGCACGCGGACCTGCCGTCCATGCGCTGCGTGGGTTACCGCCAGACCTGGCAGCTTCTGGATGGGCTGGACGCCCGGCCCGATCCCGCCGCCCCGCTGCCGCCGGCCGCGCTGGCCGGGCTGCGCGAGCAGGGCATCGCGGCCACGCGCCAGCTCGCCAAGCGCCAGATCACCTGGCTGCGCAGCATGCCTGCACGCGAGACCGTGGCCTGCGACGCGCCGGACGCGCTCGCGCAGGTGCTGCGGCGCATCGCATGAGTGCGGCCCGGTCGCCTGACGCGGCGGGCACCGCCGGCCAAGCCCCAGGCGCCTCCGTGGGCGCCGCGGCCTCTCCCCCGGCGCTCGTGTTGCAGAACCTGGCCAAGCACTATGGCGAGACCACGGTCTTCTCGGGCGTCTCGCTGACGGTCGCGCCCGGCGAGTTCGTCGCCATCGTGGGCGAATCCGGCGTGGGCAAGTCCACGCTGCTCAACTGCATGGCCGGGCTGGACCACTGGAACGCCGGCAGCGTGCGACTGGCCGGCCAGGACCTCGGCGCCCTCTGCGACGACGCGCGCGCGCGGCTGCGCCGCCAGGCCCTGGGCTTCGTGTTCCAGGCCTTCCATGTGCTGCCCCATCTGGACGTGGCGCAGAACGTGGCTCTGCCGCTCATGCTGCTGGGCCGGCGCAACCCAGCCGACACGGTCGCCGCGATGCTGCAGGCCGTGGGCCTGGAGGGCATGGGCCAGCGCCTGCCGCAGCAGCTCAGCGGCGGGCAGCTGCAACGCGTGGCCATTGCGCGCGCGCTCGTGCACCGGCCTGCGCTGCTGCTGGCCGACGAACCCACGGGCAACCTGGACCCCGCCACGGCCACGCGCGTGCTGGACCTGCTGGTCGGCCAGGTGCGCGCGCATGCGGCGGCGCTGGTGCTGGTCACGCATTCGCAGGCCGCGGCGGCGCGCGCCGACCGCGTGCTGCGCCTGACGGCGCGGGGCATCGCCGATGCGCCAGACGGCCCGCACTGAAGCCACCCGCCAGGCCGCCACCGGCGTGCTGCGTGCGCTGCTGGCCAGCTTCTCGTGGCAGGAGCTGCGCCAGCACCCCTGGCGCAACGCGGCGGCCGTCGTCGCCGTGATGCTGGGCGTGGCCCTGGCCTTCTCGGTGCACCTGATCAACGCCTCGGCGCTCGACGAGTTCGCGAGCGCCGTGCGCAGCGTCAACGGCCAGCCCGACCTGGAGCTGCGCGCCGCGCAGGGAAGCCTGGACGAAGCGCTCTATGGCCGCGTGGCCACCCATGCCGGCGTGCGCCATGCCAGCCCCGTGCTGGAGCTGCAGACACTGGCCAGTTCGGCCCACACCGGCCCGCAGCGCGTGGCCCTGCGCGTATTGGGCCTGGACGCGCTGCGCGTGGCGCCGTTCGCGCCGCAGCTGCTGCCGGCCGTGTCACCAGGCCAGGACAGTGCGCGCGAGGCCTGGTTCGCGCCGGCCACGGTGTTCCTCAATCCGGCCGCGCAACAGGCCCTGGGGCCCGATGGCGTGCGCGGGCTGGAGCTGCAGAACGGGCTCGCGCTGCTGCCCGTGCGCGTGGCGGGCACCGTTGCGGCCGGCGGGCCGCCGCTGGCCGTCATGGACATCGCGGCCGCGCAGGACCTGTTCGGCCGGCTCGGCGAGATCACGCGCATCGACCTGCAGCTCGTGCCCGGCACCGCGCGCGACGCGCTGCTGGCCGATCTCGCGCTGCCGCCCCAGGTGCGCGCGCAGACGCCGGGGCAGGACGCGCAGCGCGTGGGCAACCTCTCGCGCGCCTACCGCGTCAACCTCACGGTGCTCGCGCTGGTCGCGCTGTTCACGGGCGCCTTCCTCGTGTTCTCGGTGCTGTCGCTGTCGGTGGCGCGGCGCACGCAGCAGTTCGCACTGCTGGGCGTGCTGGGCCTGACCGGCACCGAGCGGCGCCGGCTCGTGCTGGCCGAATCCGCCGTGCTGGGCCTGGTCGGCAGCCTCGCGGGCCTGGCACTGGGCACGGCGCTGGCCGCCGCGGCCCTGCGCCTGTTGGGTGGTGACCTGGGCGGCGGCTACTTCTCGCAGGCCGCGCCGCCGCTGCAGTGGAGTGCCGGGGCTGCGGCCGTCTACGGCGTGCTGGGCCTGGCCGCCACACTGGCCGGCGGCTGGTGGCCGGCCCAGGCCGCGCAGCGGCTGCCACCGGCCCAGGCGCTCAAGGGCCTGGGGCCGGCGCCCACGGGCCGGCGCCGGCATGCGCTGAGCCTCGTGCTGCTCGTGCTCGGTGGCCTGCTCGCGCTGGCCCCGCCCGTGGCGGGCCTGGCCATCGGCGCCTATGTCTCGGTCGGCCTGCTGCTGGTCGGCGGCATCACGGCGCTGCCGCTGCTCGTCGATGCGCTGTACGACCGGCTGCAGCCGCGCGTCGCCCACCGCCTGCTGCCGCTGCTGGCGGTCGAGCGCGCACGCCGCGTGCGCGAGAGCGCGGCCGTGGCCGTCAGCGGCGTGGTCGCGGCGCTGAGCCTGGCCGTGGCGCTGACGGTCATGGTGGCCAGCTTCCGCGAGTCCATGATCGACTGGCTGGACCGCGTGCTGCCCGCCGACCTCTACCTGCGCCCGGCCACGGCGGCCGGCGACACGCTGTTCTTCACGCCCGAGACCGTGGCCGCCATCGCCGCCAGCGAGGGCGTGGCGCGCGTGGCCACCACGCGCCAGCGCCCCGTGCAGCTGCAAGCCGAGCGCCCTGCCGTGCAGCTGCTGGCACGCGCCATCGGCGACCCCGCCACCAGCCTGCCGCTGGTGGGCGCGCCGCTCGCCGTGCCGGCCGGCATGCTGGGCGTGTACGTCAGCGAGCCCATGGTGGACCTGTACGGCGCCACGCCCGGCAGCCGGCTCGACGCGCTGGCCGCCCTCGCCTTCCCGCAGGCCCAGCCGCCGCCACAGCTCTTCGTGGCCGGCGTCTGGCGCGACTACGTGCGCCAGTTCGGCACCGTGCTCGTGCCGCAGCAGGACTACCAGCGCCTGTCGGGCGACCTGCGCGTCAACGACATCGCGCTGTGGCTGCAGCCCGGCGCCGATGCCGACGCGCTGCAGCAGCGCCTGCGTGCGCTGGTCGAGGCCCAGGCCCCCGGTGCCGGTGCGCTGCTCGAGTTCGCGTCCGCCGGCGCGCTGCGCGCAACCTCGCTGCGCATCTTCGACCGCAGCTTCGCCGTGACCTACTGGCTGCAGGCCGTGGCCATCGGCATCGGCCTGTTCGGCGTGGCCGCCAGCTTCAGCGCCCAGGTGCTGGCGCGGCGCAAGGAGTTCGGCCTCTTGGCCCACCTGGGCCTCACGCGCCGGCAGATCCTCACCGTGGTGGCCGGCGAAGGCGCGGCCTGGACCGTGATCGGCGCGGTCGCGGGCCTGGCCCTGGGCCTCGCGGTGGCCGTGGTGCTCGTGCATGTCGTGAACCCGCAGAGCTTCCACTGGAGCATGGACCTGCACGCGCCCTGGGGCCGGCTGCTCGCGCTCAGTGCGGCCGTGGTGGTGGCCGGCACGCTGACGGCCTGGATCGCGGGCCGCGCGGCCGCGGGGCGCGACGCGGTGCTGGCCGTCAAGGAGGACTGGTAGGAATACCTGATTTTGTTAGCAGGAACGGCACACGCGAAAGGGCATCAGGAAGATTCCCTGCCCGACCTGGCGCGCGCGAGGCAGAAAGCAATCTGTATTCAGTTGTGGTAGTCCGTTTGGGAGCGCGCCAGGCGGTAACCGCGGACATTCACTGAAACTCCAAAACTTCCGGGTTTCACCGCAGACATCGCACTGCAGACGCCGGATGAGCCATGTTGAGAAAGCAGTGCCCAGTTAGACGTCCGCCTGGGTTGGAGCTAGGAGGTCGAGCACGTCGACGTTCAAAGTCAATGCGAGGCGCTCCACGTTCTCCAACGAAGGATTGCGCTTCCGCTGCTCCAGATGTCCAACGTAGGTCCTGTGGAAGCCGGCCCGATCCGCCAGCTCCTCCTGGCTAATGCCCAACTCGCCCCGTACGCGAACCAAGTTCCGAGACAGGCGAGTCCGAGCGGGCTCATACGGCGCAGGCTTTGGCGAATTTGTCCTTTTCACCTATACGAGTTTGATGCGGTGCCGCCTAACAGTCGACAGCTTTAAAGTAGGCCGCATTTAAGTAGGCCGCTTTAAGGTAG
>DATKFT010000922.1:0-1936 GCA_035544335.1 Pseudorhodoferax sp. | reverse complement strand
GCCGAGCGCGGCCAGCGCCACGGCGTTGCGCCAGGTCCGGCGCTGGTTCCGGGTGGGGGTCATGTCGGTCTCCTTGAGGGTTGTGTCGGGGTGGGGGGAGGGGGACGTACGTCGTGCGGGACGGCAGCGGACTCAGGCGGCGGGCTCAGGCGGGAATTGCCCAGGCGTTGGCCGGGTCCCAGTCCACGCGCACGCTCTGGCCGGTGCGGATGCCGGCCGCGGCGCCCACCACGGCGACGATGGGCAGGCCCGAGGCGGAGCGCATGTGCACGCGCGTGCCCTGGCCCAGGTAGACCATCTCGGTCACCGTGGCCGCCAGGCCGCCGCCGGCCTGGGCGTCGCCGCGGAGCTGCAGGTGCTCGGGGCGCACCAGCACATGGGCCGGGCCTTCGATGCGGCGCGGTGCGGCGCAGCGCAGCAGCTCGCCCGAGGGCAGGCGCACGCAGGCGCCCGCGTCGGACCATTGCGCCTCGCCGGCCCACAGGTTGGCGGTGCCGATGAACTCGGCCACGAAGCGGTTGTCGGGGTAGCGGTAGGCGGCCTCGGGCGTGGCCACCTGCTGGATGCGGCCGGCGTTCAGCACCACGACCCGCGTGGACAGCGAGAGTGCTTCCTCCTGGTCGTGCGTGACGAGGAGGGTGGTCACGCCGAGGTCGCGCTGCAGCTGGCGCAGCTCCAGCTGCACCTCTTCGCGCAGCTTCTTGTCCAGCGCGCCCAGCGGCTCGTCGAGCAGCAGGATCTCGGGCTCGAACACCAGCGCCCGCGCGAGCGCCACGCGCTGCTGCTGGCCGCCCGAGAGCTGGCCCTGCTTGCGCTGCGCCAGGCCCTCCAGGCGCACCATCTCGAGCGCGCGCTTCACGCGTGCCGCGATCTCGGGCTTGGGCAGGCGGCGGATGCTGAGCGGAAACGCCACGTTGTCCTGCACCGTCATGTGCGGGAACAGCGCGTAGCTCTGGAACACCATGCCCAGGTTGCGCCTGGCCGGCGGCAGCTGCGTGACGTCCTTGCCACCGATCAGGATCTGGCCGCTCGTGGGCGCGAGCAGGCCCGCGATCATGGTCAGGATGGTGCTCTTGCCCGAGCCGCTCGGCCCCAGCAGCGTGACCAGTTCGCCATGCTCCACGCGCAGGTCCGTGGGGTGCACGACCAGCTGCTCGCCGAAGGCCTTGGTGATGCCGCGCAGTTCGATGCCGCTCATGAGGCCAGCCCGCCGCGTTTCTCGACGAAGCCCGCCACGGCATCCGCGAGCAGCGCGAACTCGGCCTCGCCCATGGGCAGCGAGAGGTTGAACATGCCGCGGCGCGCGGGCCAGATGCCGGCCTCGACCATGTCGAAATAGAACAGGTCGCGCAGCGCCTGGTCGCTGGCCGCGAGGTCGCGGATGCTGCGCACCGGGCCGGCGACCATGTGCACGTTCATCATGGAGCCGATGCCCGTGAACTGCATCGCGAACGGTGCCTGGCGCGCGATGTCGTTCAGGCGCGCGCGCAGCTGTTCGCCGCGCCGGGTCAGTGCGTCGGCCACCTCGGGCGTGAAGACCTTGGACAGACCGGCCGCACCGGCCGACATCGTGAACACGTTGTTGTTGAAGGTGCCCGCATGCGCGATGTAGCCCGGGCGCAGCGGGTTGAAGCGCTCCATGATGTCGGCCCGGCCGCCGAAGGCGCCGAAGCTGAAGCCGCCGCCGATGTACTTGCCCAGCGTGGTCATGTCGGGCGCGATGCCGTGCACGCCCTGCAGGCCGCCGCCGGCCAGGCGCGAGGTCATGACCTCGTCGAAGACGAGCAGCGCGCCGTGGGCCGCGGTCCAGCTGCGCAGCGCGCGCAGGAACTGCGGCTCGGCCGCGATGCAGCCGCCCGAGCCCTGCATGGGCTCGATCACCACGCAGGCCAGGTCGTCGCGGTGCGCGTCGAGCAGGGCCTCGGTGCCGGCCCAG
>DATKFT010000921.1:0-4642 GCA_035544335.1 Pseudorhodoferax sp. | reverse complement strand
GATCTGCCGCGGCCAGATGGCCGAACAGCAAGTGTTTTTCTTCCGCGCTGACCGTGCTGTCCGGCTGCGCTTCCAGGCACAGCCGATTGCGTCCCCCCGTCTTGGCGATGTAGAGCTGCTGGTCGGCACGGTCGGTCCACAGTTCGGTGGTGGATCGGATCCATTGCAGCGCGAACGCGCCGCCGATGCTGACCGTCACGCGCAGGTCCACGCTCGGCGACACCCGGACCGGCGTGGCCTGGATGGTGCGGCGGATGCGCTCGGCCACGGCATGGCCAAAGGCCGGCTGGCAGCTCGGCAGCACCACGGCGAATTCTTCGCCACCATAGCGCGCTGCCGTGTCCATGGGACGGATGCAGCTGGCCAGCGCCTGCGCCACGGCCTGCAGCACCTGGTCACCCGCCAGGTGGCCATAGCTGTCGTTGACCGACTTGAAATGGTCGATGTCCAGCATCAGCAGCAGCGCTGCCTCGCCGGAACGCGCAACCCGGTCGATCTCGGCCTCCAGCACATGTTCGAGCTGGCGCCTGTTGGCCAGGCCGGTCAGGGGGTCCTTCAGTGACAGCTCGTTCAAGCCGTCGATCACGGCCTGTAGATAGACGGTCGCATCGCCGTCGGACGGCGGCAGCTGCGCCAACCCGCCCTGCACAAGCAAGGCGCGGGCTGCGTCAAGGCGCAGCCCGTGCAGATCGACCAGGTTGGGCGGGGCCGGCTTGGACACGGAAGGATAAGAAATGTAACCGGGCCAGTTTACCAGTGCCGCCTGGCCTCGGGGGAGGCGCAGATGGGATGCAAACCGCAAAATAGCAGGACCTGTCGCCTTTTGTCTTCAACTTGCCTGCATGCTGGGATGGTGTAAAGCCGCCAGGGCCTCGGCATCGGTCCGGTACAGGCGCAGCAGCGGATCGGGTGCGGCGCCCGCGGCCGGCAGCATGCCGGCACGCTGCAGCACACGCTCCACGGGCAGCTTGACCCCTGCGATGTGCAGACAGATGCCGCGTTCGCGCAGTCCCTTGCTGAGCAGGCCAAACATCTCGACACCGGTGGCATCGATGTGGTTGATGGACTGCGCAAAGATGCAGACATGGCGCACCTGCGGGTGCGCGGACAGGTGCTCCAGGACCGCGTACTCGAAGGCATTGGCCGAGGCGAAGTTCAGCCCCCCGTCCATGCGCAGCGCATACAGCCGCGGCGCCAGTGGCGGCAGCTGCCAGAGCTGGCGGTCGCGCAGGCTGCCGTCCGGATGCAGTCCGATCTCGATGATGCGTGGGTGCAGCCGCTGGTACAGGAAGTGCGACAGGCTCATCAACAAGCCGACGATCACGCCCCAGTACAAGGCCGGCGCCGCCAGCACCGTGACGCCGAAGGTCACGCCCGCCGTCACGGCCTCCACGCGCGACACGCGCCACAGCTGCACGAAGGCCGAGGGCTTGAGCAGGCCGACCACGGCCGCCACGACGATCGCCGCCAGCACCGCCTGCGGCACGGGGCGCAGCACCGGGGTCAGCCACAGCAAGGCCACCAGCACCACCACGACCGAGGCCAGCGTGGCCCAGCCGCTGCGCGCGCCGGCATACAGGTTCAAGGCCGAGCGCGAGAACGAAGAGCTGGTCGCGAATGCGCCGGACAGCCCGGAGGCCAGCTTGGCCAGGCCCTGGCCGATCAGGTCCTGGTCCTGGTCCCAACGCTGGCCGCCCTTCTGGCTGTCGACCTTGGCGCTGGCAGCGGTCTCCAGGAAGCTGATCAGCGTGATCACGAGCGCGGGCACCAGCAGCTGGCTGAAGGCCGGCCAGCCCGGCCATTGCGGCAGGAACAGCTGCGGCATGCCGGACGGCAGCGCGCCAACGACCGCCCCGCCGCCCGCCTCGAAGCCGATCAACCAGCTCACGCCCGCGGCCGCCAGCACCACGAGGACCACGGCCGGCAGTTTGGGCGACAAGCGACGCGACAGCACCAGCAGCGCGAGTGCGCCGGTTCCCATCAGGGCGGCGCGCAGGTCGATCTGCTGCAGCAGCTGCTCCGGCGCCAGGTGGCGCGGCAGACCCAGCAGGTCGCGCAGCTGCGACAGCAGGATCAGCACCGCGGCCGCCTGCGTGAAACCCATCAGCACCGGCGCACTGACCACGTTGAGCAGCCAGCCGAAGCGCACCAGGCCCAGCACCACCTGCAGCATGCCCGACAGCAGCGCGAGCCAGACCGCCAGGTTCACCCACTGCGTGCTGCCCGGCTCGGCCATGCCGGTCAGCGAGGCGCCGATCAGCAGGCAGCTCAGCGCCGTCGGCCCGACCGACAGCCGTGTGGAAGCCGAGAACAGCACTGCGATCAAGGCCGGCAGCAGCGAGGCGTAGATGCCCGTCACGAGCGGCATGCCGGCCAGCGCCGCGTACGCCACGCCCTGCGGAATCACCATCATGCCCACCGTCAGGCCGGCCAGGGCCTCCCCCTGGAGCAGCGCACGGTCGGGCCGCGGCCAGGACAGGAAGGGGAAGAAGCGGCGCCAGGGCCGGTGGACAGAGGTGGACAAGGTTTCAGGCATCATGCGCGGTGGCCCGCGGCACGGGCCGTGTGCATTGTCCCATCGTCCTTCCATCCCCTTCTCCGCCCCCTCCCCGCGCCATGCTCCGCCTGTCCGCCGCACTGCTGCTGGCCGCATCCTGCCTGGCCTGCGCGGCGCCACAGCCAGCCGCGCCCTGGCCGGGCACGGTCAGCCATGTCAGCGACGGTGACACGCTCTGGGTGCGTCCGGCCGCAGGAGGCACACCCCAGAAGATCCGCGTGCACGGCATCGATGCGCCCGAACTCTGTCAGGCCCACGGGCCCCAGGCGCGCGATGCGCTGCGCCGCTGGGCATGGCACCGCGAGGTACGCGTAGAGCCGCTGCGCACCGACGACTACGGCCGCCTCGTGGCACGCCTATGGCTGGACGGGCAGGACCTGGCCGCGCGCATGGTGGAGAACGGCCATGCCTGGTCGTACCGCTACCGGCACAACCCCGGACCCTACGCGCAGCAGGAAGATGAGGCGCGCGCCGCACAGCGCGGCCTGTTCGCCGATCCGCAGGCCCAGGAGCCCTACGCGTTCCGCCAGCGCCACGGCCCCTGCACGCACTGATTCATGCGCGTGCGCCGCAGACCGGGCAGTGGGCCTGCCGGCGCACAAGCAGCGTCGTCCATTCCAGCTGGCGCGCGTCCAGCATCAGCAGCCGGCCGGCCAGCGAGGTGCCGACGCCGCTCAGCAGCTTGAGGGCTTCCACAGCCTGCAGGCTGCCCACCACACCGACCAGCGGCGCCAACACGCCCATGGTGGCGCAGCGCACCTCCTCCGGTGCGCTGTCGGGCGGAAACACACAGGCATAGCACGGCGAGGCCGGGTCGCGCGGATCGAACACCGCCAGCTGGGCGTCAAAGCGGATCGCCGCCCCCGAGACCAGCGGCCGGCCATGCCGCACGCAGGCCGCGTTCACAGCCTGGCGCGTGGCGAAGTTGTCGCAGCAGTCCAGCACCACATCGGCCTGGCCCACCAGCCGGTCCAGCAAGGCCGCGTCGGCGCGCTGCGTGACGGTCTCGACGACGACCTCGGGGTTGAGCGCCGCGACGGCCGCACGTGCCGACTCCGTCTTGGGCTGGCCGATCCGCGCCATGCTGTGCGCGATCTGGCGCTGCAGGTTGGTCAGGTCCACCTGGTCGTCATCGACCAAGGTGATGCGGCCCACGCCAGCGCTGGCCAGATACAGCGCCACCGGCGAACCCAGGCCGCCGGCGCCGACGACCAGCGCATGGGCGTCGAGCAGGCGCTGCTGGCCTTCGATGCCGATCTCGTCGAGCAGGATGTGGCGCGAGTAGCGCAGGAGCTGGTCGTCGTTCATGTGCGGATTGTCGTGCGCAAGGACGATGCCGCCGCGCGTCGTCGCTTGCCCGCAACGGGGTGGTTTTGATGCGGCAATGAAAAAGCCCCGCGGTGCGGGGCTTCCGTGTGGAGCAAGGGAGATCAGTTCTCCTTCTTCTCCGCCGGGCGCTCGACCAGGGTCTTGCTGACCAGCACCGGGCCGCCCTTGAGCTGGCTGACGGCCTGGGCCAGCTGGAAGTCCTTGTCGGAGCCGAATTCGGGCGGACGGCGCTCCGCAACCGGCTTCTTGGCCTCCTCTTCGAGGCGCTTGCGGGCTTCCTCGCGGGCCTTCTCGCGTGCCTCGTCCTTGACCTCCGGCCCCTGGCCGCTGCTCAGGTGCTTTTCCAGGTCCGCCTCGCGCGTGCGCAGCGCCGCGAACGGACTGCCTTCCTCGGTCTCGTCCACCATGACGTCGGGCACGATGCCCTTGGCCTGGATGGAGTTGCCGCTGGGCGTGTAGTAGCGCGCGGTGGTCAGCTTCAGGCCCGTGTCAGGGCCCAGAGGGCGCACGGTCTGCACCGAGCCCTTGCCGAAGCTCTGGCTGCCCATGATGGTCGCGCGCTTGTGGTCCTGCAGCGCACCGGCCACGATCTCGCTGGCCGAGGCCGAGCCCTCGTTGACCAGCACCACGAGCGGCACGGTCTTGAGCGCCGCCGGCAGCCGCTTGAGCGGATCGCTGCCGCCGCGGCGCAGGTAGTACTCGGGCGCGTCCTTGTAGGTGAACTTGCTGTCGGCCAGCTGGCCGTTGGTGGACACC
>DATKFT010000920.1:0-3942 GCA_035544335.1 Pseudorhodoferax sp. | reverse complement strand
AATGCCCGCTTGCCTTGACAACCATGGAGACAGGAATGCCCGGCTACTCGGATCCCGGCTTTGACACTCTGGCGCTGCACGCGGGCGCACAGCCCGACCCCGCCACCGGTGCGCGCGCGACGCCCATCCACCTCACGACCTCGTTCGTCTTCGAGTCCAGCGACCATGCGGCCTCTTTGTTCAATCTGGAGCGCCCCGGCCACGTCTACAGCCGCATCTCCAATCCCACGAACGCCGTACTGGAGCAGCGCGTCTCGGCCCTGGAAGGGGGCGTGGGCGCCATCGCCGTGGCCAGCGGCCAGGCGGCGCTGCACCTGTCGGTGGCCACGCTCATGGGCGCGGGCAGCCACATCGTGGCCAGCACGGCGCTGTACGGCGGCTCGCAGAACCTGCTGCACTACACGCTGGCGCGCTTCGGCATAGAGACCACCTTCGTCAAGCCCGGCGACATCGACGGCTGGCGCGCCGCGGTGCGCCCCAACACCAAGCTGTTCTTCGGCGAGACGGTGGGCAACCCGGGCCTGGATGTGCTGGACATCCCCACCATCAGCGCCATAGCCCATGAAGCCGGCGTGCCGCTGCTGGTGGACTCCACGCTGACCTCGCCCTGGCTGATGAAGCCGTTGGAGCATGGCGCGGACATCGTCTACCACTCGGCCACCAAGTTCCTGTCGGGCCACGGCACCGTGGTCGGGGGCATCGTGGTGGATGGCGGCAGCTTCGACTGGGAAAAGTCGGGGCGCTTCCCGGAGCTGACCGAGCCCTACGACGGCTTCCACAACATGGTGTTCAGCGAGGAAAGCAGCACTGGCGCCTTCCTTCTGCGCGCACGCCGCGAAGGCCTGCGCGACTTCGGCGCCTGCATGAGCCCGCACACGGCCTGGCTGATCCTGCAAGGCATCGAGACGCTGCCGCTGCGCATGGAACGCCACATGGCCAACACGCGCAAGGTCGTCGAGTTCCTGGCCGCGCAGCCCTTCGTGGCGCGCGTGGGCCATCCGCTGCTGGAAAGCCACCCCAGCCATGCGCTGGCAAACAAGCTGCTGCCGCGCGGCGCCGGCTCGGTGTTCAGCTTCGACCTCAAGGGCCAGCGCGAGCAGGGCAAGAAGTTCATCGAGACGCTCAAGATCTTCAGCCACCTGGCCAACGTGGGCGACTGCCGCTCGCTGGTCATCCACCCGGCCAGCACCACGCACTTCCGCATGAGCGACGAGGCGCTGGCGGCCGGCGGCATTGGCCAGGGCACGATCCGGCTGTCGATCGGTCTCGAAGACGCCGACGACCTCATCGACGACCTCAAGCGGGCCTTGAAGGCGGCGGAGAAGGCAGCATGATTCTTCAAGTCCACGGCGCCCCCACCTACTGCTACACGGGCGGCAAGCCCTTCGATGCGGCCAAGCCCACGGTGGTCTTCGTCCACGGCGTGCTCAACGACCACAGCGTCTGGATCCTGCAGAGCCGCTACCTCGCCCACCATGGCTTCAACGTGCTGGCCGTGGACCTGCCCGGCCACTGCCGCAGCGCGGGCGAGGCGCCCGCCTCGGTCGAGGAGGCGGCGGACTTCATCGCCGCGCTGCTGGACGCGGCCGGCGTGGCGCGCGCCGCGCTGGTCGGCCACAGCTGGGGCTCGTTGATCGCGCTCGAAGCCGCGGCCCGGCTTGGCGAGCGCGTCACGCAGCTGGTGCTGGTCGGCACGGCCTTCCCGATGAAGGTCTCGCAGGCCCTGCTCGACGCCTCGCAGAACGACCCCGAGGCGGCACTCAAGATGGTCAACGTGTTCTCGCGCTCCACGCTGGCCGCGCCGCCCTCCGCGCTCGGCCCGGGCACCTGGGTCTATGGCGCCAGCCTGGCGCTGGGCCGGCGCGTGCTGCGCAGCAACCGCCAGGCCAATGTGTTCCACCGCGGCTTCCTGGCCTGCGACCGCTACGCCAACGGCGAGGCCGCCATCGCGCAGATCGCCTGCCCCGTGCTGTTCGTGCTCGGTGCGCAGGACCAGATGACGCCGCCCAAGGCCGCGCAAGGCCTGATCGCCAAGGCCAGGGCGGCCGGCAAGACCGTGCAGCTGGTGCAGCCACCCGTGGGCCACCACCAGATGACCGAGGCACCGGACGAGACCCTGTTCGCGCTCCACCACTTCCTGTCCCGCTGATGTCCTTGCTGCAGCGTTTCTGGAGAGCCATTGCGCTGCTGTCCGCCGGCCTGCTCGGCTTCGGCCTGATCCTGTGGCTGGCCGCCAACTGGGACGACTTCGGCCGCGCCGGCCGCTTCGCGCTGCTGCAGTCCGCGGTGGGCGTGGGCATGGTCGCGGCCGTCGCCAGGCCCGCGCTGCGCGTGCCGGCGGCGCTGGCCGCATTGCTGGCCACGGGCGCACTGTTCGCCTACTTCGGCCAGACCTACCAGACCGGCGCCGACCCTTCCCTGCTGTTCGCGCTGTGGGCGGCGCTGGCGCTGCCGCTGGCGCTGGCCGCACGCCACGACGCGCTGTGGCTGCCCTGGTGCCTGGTGGCCATGACGGCGCTGTCGCTGTGGGTGCGGGAACGCACGGGCCACGCCTGGCAGGTGCGACCGCACGACCTGCGCGTGCATGCCAGTGCCTGGGCCATGGCCGCCATGGTGGTGGCGTTGCTGGCGCCCTGGGCGCGGCGCCTGACCGGCGCCGGCCCCTGGGCGTTCCGGCTCGCGGTGCTGCTGTTCACGGTGCTGCTGGGCCTGACCGCGCTGGGCGGGCTGTTCGCGCGCACGCTGGCGCCGCAGTTCGTGCTGGTGCTGCTGCTGCTCGCAGCGACCGTGGCCATCTTCGCGCAGCGCCGCAGCTTCGACCTGTTCGCGGTCAGCGCCGCCATGCTGGCGCTGGACACGCTGCTGGTCGCGGCCCTGGCGCGCTGGCTGTTCGATGCGGGGCGCGGCGTGGACGACGCCCTCGTCAACCTGCTGGTCCTGGGCCTGGCCGCCGCGGCGCTGCTGGCCGTGTCGGTGCGCTGGGTGCAGCGGCGCGCGCAGGCCTGCGGCGCCTGGCCCCGCGCCACGGCGGCCGCCGTGGCGGTGCCCGGCGAGCGCCCCTGGCCCGTGGTGCTGCTGACCGCGCTGGGCGCCTGGCTGGCTGCGCTGCCGCTGCTGGGCGTCATCGGCCTGCTGCTGGGCGACTGGGTCTACGAGAGCACCGGCCCCTACCTGGTCGGCGCTCTGCTGCTGGCGCTGGCCGGCACGCTGCTGCGCCGCCCCAACGCATCGGTGTTCGTCGAGCAGCTCGCGCTGCCGCTGCTGCTGGCCGGCCTCGGCACGCTGGGCTACGGGCTGGCCCGCGACCTGCCGCTGCAGCTGGCGGCCGGGCTGCAGGCCCTGCTGCTGCTGGCGCTGGCGTGGCTGGCGGGCCCGCAGCAGCGCTGGCTGCAGGCCCCGCTGGCGGCAGCCGCAGCCGCCGCCTGCGTGCTGGCGTTGCATGGCGAAGAGGGCTGGCGGCCCGACGGCACACGGCTGTGGCTGGCACTGCACGGCGCCCTGGCGCTGGGCCTGTGGGCGCTGCTGCGGGCCCGCCCGCTGCAGGCCATGGCCACGGGCTGGCTGGCGCTGGTGCTGGCCGGCCTCGCCGTGGCCTCGGGCATGGCCTTCCTGGCCGGCGGCGTGCTGGGCCCGGCCGGCCTGCTGGCCGAAGCCGCCATCGATGGCGTCACCCCGGCCCGCCACTGGACCGCAGCCGCCTCGCTGCTGCTGGCCCTGGCCGCCATCGTCGCCGCGGCGCGCGCCTGGCCCGCGCTGCGGCGGCCAGACTGCATCGGCGTGGCCCTGGTGGCCGCTGCGCTGTGCGCCTTCCTGCCCATGCTGGGCGGCGCGCTGCTGGCCATGGTGCTGGCCGCGGCCGGCCGCCACCGCCGGCTGGCGCAGTGCGCCGCGCTGGCCGCCGGCTGGACCGTGGCGAGCTTCTACTACGCGCTCGCCTGGCCG
>DATKFT010000919.1:0-2362 GCA_035544335.1 Pseudorhodoferax sp. | reverse complement strand
TGCGAGATCCGGTCGCTGCGCGGCGAGGTCCTGGCCCGCACGACCACGAGCCCGCCCTCGGCGTTCGAATCCCTGCCCGTGGGCTTCAGCACCCGTCTCGTGGATGGCAAGGCGTGGCGGGTCTACGTGATGCGCGCGGGTCCCTACCAGATCACGACCGCAGACCAGGTGGCGCAGCGCCACGCCCTCGTCGACGAATTGCTGCGTGCTGCGGCCTTTCCCTTTCTCATCGCCTTGCTGGGTGGTCTGGCGGCGCTCTGGGTCGGCACTGGCCGGGGACTGGCTCCGCTCAAGACGCTGTGCAGCGAGCTGCGCGAGCGCGACGCCAACGACACCTCGGCCATTGCGCTCGCCCGCCCGCCGCAGGAGTTGCGCACGGTGCTGGACGCGATCAACGGCTGGCTGGGCCGGCTCGCGCGCACGCTGTCGTCGCAGCGCGCCTTCACGGACGCGGCCGCGCACGAACTGCGCACGCCGCTCACGGTCATCGACACCCATTTGCAGCTGGTGCGCATGTCCGAACCGGACGAGGCCAGGGCCGCGCTGGACCATGCAGAGGAGGGGGTGCGCCGGCTGCGGCGCACGCTGGACCAGATGATGGTGCTCGCGCGGACCGAGGCCTCTGTTGCCGAGGCCTGCATCGCCGAGGGCGAGGGCTGCAGCTCGGTGCGCGAGGCGGTACAGACCGCGCTGGAGCCGCTCGCACCGCTGGCGCGCCAGCGCATTGCGCTCGTGCTGCGCGGCGCCGACCGGCCATCGCCGGTGCCGCGGTCGATGCTGGAGGCCGCCGTGCGCAATCTCGTCGACAACGGCCTGCGTTACTCGGCCGAGGGCGCTGCAGTGGATGTCGCGCTGCGCCTGGATGAGGTGGCCCACCGTTTCACGGTGGTGGTGGCCGACCGCGGGCCGGGGCTCAGCGACAAGCAGGTCGCCCAGCTGGGACAGCGGTTCTGGCGCGGCGACCAGGGCAGGCAACGCAGTGACGGCTCGGGCCTGGGGATTTCCATCGTGCGCTCCATCGCCCTGCGCTTCGGTGGCAGCCTGCAGTTCCGGCCGCGCGAAGGCGGTGGCCTGGTGGCCGAGATCGTCTTGCCGCTGCGTTCTGACGCGCGCTGATGCGTGCTGACGGCAGGCCCTGGCGGCGTGGCTTGGACAAGCGCCGCGGCGCCCGCACGCCTTCAGGGCGTGGGATGGCGGCGCTCGAAGTCGCGCTCGGCGCCGATCAGATGGCGCACCAGCACATGGGAGATGAGGTTCACGCCGATGCCGCCGAACAGCGCCGGCAGCAGGTACAGCGCGGCCGAGATCTCCGAGATGAAGACGGCGTCGTCGGCGCGCGAGGCGGTGAGCCGGGCGGCGTGGCCCAGGACGCGCAGCAGATAGACATCGATGCCTGCGATCAACACCAGGATCAGCCCGAACACGAGCACGGTCCGTGGCGAGACGGAACGGCGCCTGAGCAGCACCGCGTAGAGGACGAAGGGCAGCATCGTCGACAGCGCGACCAGCACCCAGAAGGCCGTGTGGGCGAACACGGTGTCTTGCGTGGCCATGGATCAGGCCGCCGGCCGTGCGCCCGTGCCCACGGTCCGCGCGGCGCCGGTCACCGGCGGCCTCCACGCGCAGGCGACGCGGCCGCAGCCAAGGCCACGGCGGTAGGTGTGCGATCCATGCAGGTCTCCTGGCACGTGTGCTGTCTTGCATTGCCGCGCAGCTGCTGCTGGGGGGATCGCTCCGAGGCGGCAGCGGTGCCATGGGCCCACGTGCGCACGCCCACCGACGGCGGCAAGCGTCGCTCCGGCAGGTTACGGCGTCGTACGCGCGGCGCGCTGGCGCATTACGTTTGCAACCCTGCGGGCCGGCCATGTCATGGGCCCGTCCGCGGCAACGGTCCATCCAGGGACTGTGCCGCGAGCTGCCGCCGCGCCTGCACGCGGAAGTCGGTGGGCCGCTGGCCGGTCTGCTTCTTGAAGAAGCGCCCGAAGTAGGCCTCGTCTTCGAAGCCCAGCGTGGCCGCGATCTGCTTGACCGACAGCGAGGAGTAGACGAGCTCGCGCTGGGCTTCGTGCACCACGCGCGCGTTGACCAGCTCCTGCGCCGACATGCCCAGCAACTCGCGCGTGAGCCGCGTGAGCTGGCCCAGCGTGATGCCCAGTGCCTGCGCATAGCCCTTGACCGGCAGGCGCTCGCGAAAGCGCTCGTCCAGCAGCGTGCGCAAGCGCTCGATCTGCGCTGCCTTGCGTGAGCGCGTGCTGTGCACGGCGCCGCTGGCCGAGGCGGCCACGCGCGCCACCTGCACGAACAGCGCCGTGAGCAAGGCCATGCCGGCGCGCATGCCGCCGTCGGCGTGCTGCTGCTCGCG
>DATKFT010000918.1:0-3319 GCA_035544335.1 Pseudorhodoferax sp. | reverse complement strand
CGGGGCCAGCAGCCTGCAGGACGTGGCCTTCGGCAAGGAGGCCAAGGCGCTGCGCCTGGAAGTGCACAGCGTGCTCAAGCAGATCGACTACGACTACCAGCGCATGCAGTACAACACCGTGGTGTCCGGTGCCATGAAGCTGCTCAACGCGCTGGAGAACTTCAAGGCGGCCGATGCGGCCGGCGCCCCGATCGCGCTGGCCGAAGGCTTCGGCATCCTGCTGCGCGTGCTGTACCCGGCCACGCCGCACATCGCGCAGGCGCAATGGGCCGCGCTGGGCTACGACCAGCGCTTCGGCGAACTCACCGACGCCCCCTGGCCGCAGGTCGATGCCGGTGCGCTGGTGCAGGACGAGGTCGAGCTCATGCTGCAGATCAACGGCAAGCTGCGCGGGTCGATCCGCGTGCCGGCCGGTGCCGACAAGGCCACCATCGAAGCGGCCGCGCTGGCCAACGAGATGTTCGCCAAGTTCGCCGAAGGCGCCACGCCCAAGAAGGTGATCGTGGTGCCGGGCCGCCTCGTCAACCTGGTGCTGTGATGCCGCGCCGCCGCAGCCTCCTGGCCAGCATGCTGGCATTGCCGCTGGCGGGCTGCGGCTTTCAGCTGCGCCAGCCGCCGGAGTTCGCGTTCCGGTCCATCTACGTGTCCATGCCGCAGTCCTCGCCGATGGGCCTGGAACTGCGCCGCAACCTGCTCGGCACGGGCCGCGTGGAGGTCATCACCGACCCGGTGCGCGCGCCGCAGGCCCAGGTGCTGCTGGAGCCCACGCTGGACCAGCGCGAGCGCGTGGTGGTCGGCCGCACCTCCTCGGGCGAAGTGCGCGAGCTGCAGCTGCGGCTGCGTTTTCGCTTCCGGCTGCGCACCCAGCTGGGCGCGGAGCTGATCCCCGAGGTCGAGCTGCTGCAGCAGCGCGAGCTGAGCTTCAACGAATCGGTGATCCTGGCCAAGGACGCCGAAGAGCAGATGCTCTACCGCAACATGCAGTCGGACCTCGTGCAGCAGATCATGCGGCGCCTGGCGGCGGTCAAGACGATCTGAACACCGCGGGCGGCCGATGGAACTCGACCGCACCGACCTGCGCCTGCTGGAACTGCTGCAGCGCGACGGCCGCGCCAGCGTGCAGTCGCTGTCCGAAGAGGTGCACCTGTCGGCCCGTGCCACGCTCAACCGCGTGCGCAAACTCGAGCGCCAAGGCCTCATCGACGGCTACCGCGCCGTGCTCAACCGCCGCGCCGTCGGCCCGGCCATCGCCTTCTTCGCCGAGATCGCACTCAAGGACCAGCGCCAGGCGGCCTCGCGCCGCTTCGAGGCGCGCATGCTCGCGACACCCGAGGTCGTGGCCTGCTATCTGCTGAGCGGTCGCTACGACTACCTCGTGCGCATCGCCTGTGCCGACCTCGCCCAGTACCAGCGCCTGACCAATGGCTGGCTCGAAGACGCCACGCTGGGCATCGAGAAGATCGTGACCAACACCGAGCTGCAGACGGTCAAGGAGTTCGGCGGCTTCCCGCTGGCCTGACACCCGGGACCGTTTCAGCGCACCACCCAGGCACCGCGCGCCCAGACCCAGCCGCGCTCGCCCCAGTACCAGTGGCCCCGCACCCAGACATGGGCCGGCGAAGGCGCCACGGGCACCACTTCGACCACGGGCCCCGGCATGGGCGGCACCGCCGCCGCGACGTAGCGGCCAGCGGTCCAGCGCCAGTTGCCCTCGCGCCATGCCCAGTGGCCAGGAACCCAGTGCAGGCCCGGAGCGGGCGCCACGGGAACGACTTCCACGAGCGGCGCGGGCACCTCGCGCACCACCACGTGCCTTGGCGCCGCCGGCTCGCGGACCACGGTGGTACAGGCGCCCAGCAGCAGCGCGGCACCCGCGGCGAACGCGGCCAGGGCCGTGCGGCGGCCCGCACGCGAAACGACGGTGGACGGCATGGCGTGCCTCCTTGTGCATGAAGAAGCTGCCATGCTCGCCGCCGCACCGCAGCGCTGCGTGACGCAGGCGGTCCCGCGTGTTGCAGCTGTAGCGCAGACCCGGCGCAGGGACACTTCCGAATCGGAAGTCAACACCACACAACTGTGCCGCGCATGGCAGCGCCGGCGCGGCGCTTTCACCACGGCGGCAGCCCGGTTTTCCTATAGTTCCCTGTACACGAAAGGAGGCTCCCATGGACCGCGATCCCGTCCGCTCCGCGCTGCTGATCGAAGCAGAACGCGCGCATTGCGCCGGCAACTACCAGCCGGTTCCCGTCGTCATCGAACGCGCACTGGACTGCCATGTCTGGGACGTGGATGGCAAGCGCTACCTGGACATGATGGGTGCGTATTCCGCCGTCAGCCATGGTCACCTGCACCCGCGCATCGTCGCCGCGGCCCAGCGCCAGCTCGGCCGCGTGGCCGTGACCTCGCGCGCCTACCACGGCGACACGCTGGGCCCCTTCCTGCACAAGCTGTGCACGCTGGCCGGCTTCGAGCAGGCCCTGCCCATGAACACCGGTGCCGAGGCCGTGGAAACGGCCATCAAGGCCGCGCGCCGCTGGGGCCACCAGATCAAGGGCATCGCCGATGGCCAGGCCGAGATCCTCGTGGCGCGCAACAACTTCCATGGCCGCACCACCACCGTCATCAGCGCATCCAGCGAACCCGCCTACCGCGCCGGCTTCGGTCCGTTCACGCCGGGCTTTCGCTGGTTCGACTTCGGCAGCATGGCCAGCGTGCGCGCCGCCACCACAGCCAACACCTGCGCCGTACTGGTCGAGCCCATCCAGGGCGAAGCCGGCGTGGTGCTGCCGCCGCCCGGGTTCTTCGCGGCGCTGCGCGCCTGGTGCGATGCCAACCGCGTGCTGCTGATCCTGGACGAGGTGCAGTCCGGCCTGGGCCGCACCGGCCGCTGGTTCGCGTTCGAGCACGAGGGCATCCGGCCCGACGCGCTGGTGCTGGGCAAGGCCCTGGGCGGCGGCCTGCTGCCGGTCAGCGCCTTCCTGGCCGACCGGTGGCTGATGCAGGTGTTCACCCCGGGCAGCCATGGCTCCACCTTCGGTGGCAATGCGCTGGGCGCGGCCGTGGCACTGGAGGCGCTGCAGGTGCTGGAGGACGAGCAGTTGGTGCCGCGCGCGGCCGCTCTGGGCGCACACCTGCTGGCGCGGCTGCAGGCCGTGCAGGCGCAATGGCCTGCGCTCGTGCGCGCCGTGCGCGGGCGCGGCCTGTGGGTCGGCGTGGAGCTGGAGCCGGGCCGTGCCAGCGCGCGCACGGTCGTGGAACGCATGGCCGCTGCAGGCGTGCTGTCCAAGGAGACGCACGAGACCGTGATCCGCTTCGCACC
>DATKFT010000917.1:0-8138 GCA_035544335.1 Pseudorhodoferax sp. | reverse complement strand
ACGATCCGACGACCAGCAGCGCATCGGCGCGGTCCAGCGCCGCCATGGCCTGGCTCACGCGCTCGCGCGGCACCGATTCTCCAAAGAACACCACGTCGGGCTTGAGCATGCCACCGCACCGCGCACAGGCCGGCACCTCGAAGCGCGCGAAGTCGGCATGCTCCAGATCGGCATCGCCATCGGGCGCCGCGCCGGCCGACAGGCCGGCAAAGCTGACGTTGCGTGCCACCAGCTCCTGTTGCAGCGCCGCGCGCGCAGAGCGCGCGCCGCAGGCCAGGCAGACCACGGTGTCGATGCGCCCGTGCAGGTCCACCACGCGCCGGCTGCCCGCCGCATGGTGCAGGCCGTCGACGTTCTGCGTGAGCAGCAGCTCCACGTGGCCTGCATCCTCCAGCCGCACCAGCGCGCGGTGCGCCGCGCCCGGATGCGCATGCGCCATGGTCGCCCAGCCGAGCAGGCTGCGCGCCCAGTAGCGCTTGCGCGTGGCCTCATCGCCCGTGAAGGCCTGGTAGGTCACGGGCTGTGGCCGTTTCCAGTCGCCGTTGGCGTCGCGGTAGTCGGGGATGCCGGACTCGGTGCTCACGCCCGCGCCCGTCAGCACCAGCAGGCGCGGGTGGCGCGCCAGGAAATCGGCCAGTGCGGTTTGCGCGGATTGCGGGTCCATCTCAGCCAAGGTCTGCCGTGATGTCCTCGACGTAGGCATGCAGGGCTTCGAGAACCTCCACGCCGCGTGCATCGGCGGTCTGGCCGTGGCGGTCGAGCTCCTCGAGCAGCTGGTCCACGTTGCGCGCGCCGCCCTCGCCTTCGATCAGGCGCGCGGCACGGTGCTGCAGCCAGCGCTCCTGCTCGTCCTCGGACAGCGTGTCGGGAAAGTTGCGCGCGCGGTAGCGGAACAGCAACTCCTCGAGCCGCCCATCGTCGAAGCTGTTGCGCGCCGTGGCCAGCGCCTGCGGCGACTGCTGGCGCAGCTGGTTCAGCCGGCGCCGGTCGGCCGGGCCGATGAAGCCGCCGTAGAGGTCCTCATCGACATCGGGCGTCGTGGCCTGGGCCTCGCGGCGCAGCAGGCCCTCCCACAGCGCCGACAGGTCGGGCAGCGCCGCCGCGTGTGCAGCGTTGGCGAGCTGCGCGCTCAGATCCAGGCCCCAGCGCTGGGCCATCGCGGGTGCCAGCGTCTTGAGGTTGCCGACCACCATGGGCGACTTGTTCAGGTGCACGCTCTTGAGCGGCAGGCGCGTTACTCCGGGCGGCAGATCGGCCGTGCGCGTGTACAGGCGCAGCCGTGCGTCGTCGACCGACAGGCCGTCGAGCTGGCGCGGGTCGTGCGCGAGGTCCCAGGCCAGCAGTTCGTTCTTGTTGGTCGGGTGCATGGCCAGCGGCCACATCAGCGCCAGGCAACCGCGTTCGGTGCCCAGCATGCCCGAGACATGCAGAAAGGGGCGTGCGGCCTGCGGCGTGGTCGGCAGGCCCAGCTCGGCGGCCACGCGGTCCTTCTTGTGCAGCGCCAGTGCGAAGTCGAACAGCTTGGGCTGGGCCTGGCGGATCAGCCGCGCCAGCGCGATCGTGGCGCGCACATCGGACAGCGCATCGTGCGCGGATTCGTGCGCCAGGCCATTGGCCGCGCTCAGGTGTTCGAGCTTGAAACTCGTGCCGCCGCCCTCCTCGGCCGGACGCTGCGGCCACTGGATGCCGTCCGGCCGCAGCGCATGCGTGAGCCGCACCACGTCCAGCAGGTCCCAGCGCCCGCAGCCGTTCTGCCACTCGCGCGCGTAGGGATCGATGAGGTTGCGCCAGAACAGGAAGCGCGTGACCTCGTCGTCGAAACGGATCGTGTTGTAGCCCACGCCGATGGTGCCGGGCTGGCTGAAGGCGGCCTCGATGCGCGCGGCGAACTCGGCCTCGGGCAGGCCACGTTCCAGGCACAGCTGCGGCGTGATGCCCGTGATCAGGCAGGAGCCCGGGTCGGGCAGGAAATCCGGCGCCGGCTGGCAGTACAGCATGAGGGGCTCGCCGATCTCGTTGAGTTCGGCATCGGTACGGATGGCCGCGAACTGCGCCGGCCGGTCGCGCCGGGGCACGACGCCGAAGGTCTCGTAGTCGTGCCACAAAAAGGTGTGCCCTGTGCTCATAGCCGCCCCAGCGCCTTGTCCACGCCCTTGTTGGCCAGCGCGTCCGCGCGCTCGTTGCCGGGGTTGCCGGCATGGCCCCGCACCCAGCGCCAGTCGATCTTGTGGCCGCTGGTGGCCACCAGCGCGTCCAGCTTCTGCCACAGTTCCACGTTCTTGACCGGCTGCTTGGTCGAGGTCACCCAGCCACGCGCCTTCCAGCCCTTGACCCACTCCGTGATGCCCTTGCGCACGTACTCGCTGTCCAGGTACAGCGTGACCTCGCAGGGCTTCTTCAAGGCGGCCAGCGCCTCGATCACGGCGGTCATCTCCATGCGGTTGTTGGTCGTGGCCAGCTCGCCACCGAACAACTCCTTCTCGAGCGTTCCGGACTTCAGCACCACCCCCCAGCCACCCGGGCCGGGGTTGCCCTTGCAGGCGCCATCGGTGTAGATCTCAACGTGGTTCAACACAATCCTTTGCTTTTCTGGAAACAGGTTCGGCCGGCCCGGCATGGGCAGGCTCGTGCACGGGGCGCCGCGGCCGCCGGTTGGCCAGTGGCACGGGCGCGCTGGCCAGCGCGCGGGGGCGCTTCCAGTTGGCTTCGAGCAGGCGCATGCCGCGCACGCGCTTGACCGCCACGACGAAGTAGACGGCCCCCAGGATCGGCCAGCAGCGCTCGCCCAGCCCCTCCATCCAGCCGAAGCGGCTCAGCATGGCTTCGCTGCGCACGGCCGGGCGGTAGCAGCCGAAGCGGCTGGACTCGACCTCGAAGGACAGCAGCCGCAGCCAGTCGCGCAGGCGCAGGTAACCGATGAAGTCGCCATCGGCCGGCAGGTACAGCTGGCCCAGGCCGAGGCGGCGGATCAGCCGGGCACGGCGCTGGCGCAGCCCCCACAGGCTGGCGCTGTTGAAACCGCAGATCACGGCCTGGCCCTCGGGCACCAGCACGCGCTCGACCTCGCGCAGCGTGGCATGCGGATCGGGGCTCAGCTCCAGCGCGTGCGGCAGCAGCACCAGGTCCAGGCTGTTGGCCTCGAACGGCAGCGCCGAGAAGTCGTTGACCACGGCTGCGCGCCGTGGCGCGTTCGGTGCCGGCGGCTCGGCCGTGGACAGCCAGTGGTTCTGGATGCGGCAGCTGCGCAGGCCGTCGAGCTCGGGCACGCCCATCTGCAACGCGTGGTAACCGAACACGTCGGCCACCGCGCGCTCGAAGGCGGCCTGCTCCCACGCCAGCAGGTAGCGGCCTTGGGGCGTTTGAAACCACTCGTGCAAACCTATAATTTGACCGCTCATGGAACTCATTGCGCTGCCCGCTTTCGCCGACAACTACGTTTGGATGCTGCACGACGGGCAGGCTGCGCTGGTGGTCGACCCTGGCGATGCCGCCCCAGTCTTCGAGGCGCTGCAGCGCAGCGGTTTGCAACTGCGCTCGATTCTAGTCACGCACCACCATGCCGATCATGTCGGCGGCGTGGCGGCGCTGCGCGAGGCCACCGGCGCCAAGGTCTTCGGTCCCGCCCGCGAACGCATCCCCGAACCGCTGACCCGCCTGGCCGGCGGCGACCGGCTGCCGGTCGGGGTGGACACGCTGGGCCTGGCGTTCGAGGTCATCGACGTGCCGGGCCACACGGCCGGCCACATCGCCTTCTGGTGCGCCGACGCGGGCGGCCAGCCCGTGCTGTTCTGTGGCGACACGCTGTTCTCCGGCGGCTGCGGCCGCCTGTTCGAGGGCACGCCCGCGCAGATGCTCGCCTCGCTGGACGCGCTGGCCGCGCTGCCGGACGGCACACGCGTGTGTTGTGCCCACGAATACACCTTGTCCAACCTGAAGTTTGCGCGTGCCGTGGAACCTGGCAACGCCGAACTGCTCCACTACAGCGCGCAGTGCGAAAAAACGCGCGCGCTGAACCAGCCCACGCTGCCATCGAGCATCGCGCTGGAACGGCGTGTCAACCCGTTCCTGCGCGTACGCGTACCCGCGGTGGCCGATGCGGCCCGCGGCTTCGATGCCGGCGCACAGGATGCCGTCGGCGTGCTGGCCGCATTGCGGCAGTGGAAAAACGAGTTCAAATGAATGTTCTTCTGAAGTATCTTGGCGTGGTGGTCCTGCTCGTGCTGACCGGCTGCGCCAACCTCGACAAGACCAACCCACCCCTCTCCGCCGATGCGCCCCAGCCGCCCACCACCGTGCAGGTGGACGGCGCCGCCATTCCCGCAGGCCCCCGGCAGGCCATCATCCCCACCGGCCCCCTGAGCCCGATCGCACGGGCCGAACTGCACGCGTCCCAGGTCACGCTGCAACTGCCGCCGGCCGATCTGTGGGATCGCATTCGGCGCGGCTTCGCGATGCCGGACCTGGACAACGAGCTCGTGCGCGACCGTGAACAGTGGTATGCGACGCGGCCCGACTACATGCAGCGCATGACGGAGCGCTCGTCCAAGTACCTGTTCCACATCGTCGAGGAACTCGAGGTGCGCGGCATGCCCACCGAACTGGCGCTGCTGCCCTACATCGAAAGCGCCTTCAATCCGCAGGCGGTGTCGGTGGCCAAGGCCGCCGGCATGTGGCAGTTCATGCCGGCCACGGGCACCTACTTCGAGCTCAAGCAGAACATCTTCCGCGACGACCGTCGCGACGTGCTGGCCTCCACGCGCGCGGCGCTGGACTATCTGCAAAAGCTCTACGGCATGTTCGGCGACTGGCACCTCGCGCTGGCCGCCTACAACTGGGGCGAAGGCAGTGTCGGCCGGGCCATCGCGCGCAACCAGCGGGCTGGCCTGCCGGTGGGCTACACCGACCTGTCGATGCCCAACGAGACGCGCTACTACGTTCCCAAGCTGCAGGCGGTCAAGAACATCGTGGCCCAGCCCGAGCGCTTCAGCGCCGAGCTGCCCATCATCGAGAACCACCCCTACTTCCAGACGGTGGACCTCACGCACGACATCGACGTGGCCCTGGCCGCGCAGCTGGCCGACGTCTCGCCGGACGACTTCCGTGCGCTGAACCCCTCCATGAACAAGCAGGTGATCCTGGCCGCGGCGACGCCGCAGATCCTGCTGCCCTGGGACAACGCGCTGGTCTTCCAGCGCAACCTGGAAGCCCATGCCCATGGCCAGTACGCCAGTTGGGGCGCCTGGACCGTGCCCAGCACCATGGGCGTGGCCGCAGCAGCCGAGCGCGTGGGCATGAGCGAGGCCGACCTGCGCAGCGTCAACAACATCCCGCCGCGCATGCTGATCAAGGCCGGATCGGTGCTCGTGGTGCCGCGCTCGGCCAAGATGGGCGATGTCGCGAGCCACCTGGCCGACAACGCCACGCTGCAGCTGGCGCCCGAGATCGTGACGCGCAAGACAGTGGTCAAGGCCGGGCGCAAGGACACGCTGGCCAGCGTCGCGCGGCGCTACCGTGTCAGCGTCGCCCAGATCGCGGACTGGAACGACATCAAGCCCTCGGCCAGCCTGCGCGCGGGCCAGGCGCTCACGCTGTTCCTGCCCATGCGCGCCACGGCCGCCAGCCCGGCCGTGCGCAAGACGGCGGCATCGGCCAAGCAGCCGGTGCGCCAGAACGCGGCCAGCGTCGGCAAGCGGCGCCGCTGATCAGGCGTTCTCTTCGGCCAGTTGCAGGCTGCGGTGCGACTCGCGCCGCAGGCTGACCGCATCGACTTCGGCCAGCGATGGTTCGCCGCGCACGAGCCGGAACAGGCGCATCGAATCGCTGACGCCACGGGCACGGCCCTGCAGCGACTGCGCCGCGGCGGCCAGCTGTTCCACGAGCGCGGCGTTCTGCTGCGTGATGCCGTCGATCTGGCTCACGCCGTCGTTGATCTGGGCGATGCCGTCCTGCTGCTCGCGCGCAGCCGTGCTGATCTCGTCCAGCGCCGTGCGGACCTTGGCCACCGACGACAAGGCCTGCTGCATGCGCTCGCGCGCCTCGGCCGTGCGGTCGCTGCCCTGCTCCACGCGCGCGGCCGACTCGACGATCAGCTCGCGGATCTCGCGGGCCGCGCCCGAGCTGCGTTGCGCGAGCGCACGCACTTCGGAGGCCACGACCGCAAAGCCGCGCCCGCTCTCGCCCGCGCGCGCCGCCTCCACGGCCGCGTTGAGCGCCAGGATGTTGGTCTGGAAGGCCACGCCCTCGATCAGCTGCACGATCTCGCCGATCTGCTTGGACGACTGCGTGATGCGCTCCATGGTCTCGGCCGCGGCCAGCACCGCGGCGTTGCTGCGTTCGGTGACGTCCGAGGTCGCATGGGCCAGCTCCGCGCCGCGCGTGGCCGATGTCGCGCTCTGCTGCACCGTGCCATGGATCTGCTCCATGAGCGCCGAGGTCTGTTGCAGGTTGCTGGCCTGCGATTCGGTGCGCGAGGACAGGTCGTTGTTGCCCGCGGCGATCTCGCCGACCGCGTCGCCGAGCTGGCGCACTTCGGCCCGCACGTCGCCAACCACGGTGCGCAGGTTGACCGACATCTGCATCAGCGCGCGTTGCAGGCGGCCCACGTCGCCGGAGGCGTCGGTGGTCACCGCATGCGAGAGGTCGCCCGAGGCCAGCCGGTTGGCATCGCGCACCAGCCCCTTGAGCGGGTCCAGCATCAGCCGGCGCACGCCCCAGACCGCGGCGGCCGTGCTCACGGCGCCGACCAGCAGCACCAGGGGCGACGACAGCCCGGCCCAGGCGGCCAGCACGATGGCCGCCGAAGCGCTGAGCTGCAGGGCCAGCAGCTTGCCATTGGCCTGCAGCTTGAGCGACTGGGCCAGCCGGCCGCCCAGATCCCGGCGGCGCAGGCCGCCGCGCTGCAGCACATGGCGCAGCTGGCCACTGGCCGCCTCCTCGCGCATGGCCGCATACAGCTGCTCGGCGGCATCGACCTGGGCCCGCGCGGGCACGGTGCGCACCGACAGAAAGCCCGTGGTCCGGTCGCCATCCATCATGGGCGTGGCATGCGCCTGCACCCAGTAGTGGTCGCCGTTCTTGCGGCGGTTCTTGACCAGGCCGCTCCAGGGCGTGCCGTCCTGGATCGTGGCCCACATGTCGCGAAAGGCCTCGGCCGGCATGTCCGGGTGCCGCACGATGTTGTGCGGCTGGCCCAGCAGCTCCTCCCGTGCGAACCCGCTGACCTCGATGAAGGCCGGGTTGCAGTACGTGATGCGCCCCTTCAGGTCGGTCACCGAGACCAGGGTCTGGTCGGAAGAAAGCTGGTACTCCCGGCCGCTGACGGGCAGGTTGCTGCGCATAGACATCACACTGGAATTGGGGGTGCGCTGAGTCTAGTCAGTTTGGCGAACAAATTGGAACGATGTTTGGCAAGAAATGAGAGCGAATTGACCCCGGTCAAGCCGGCAGGCCGCAGGCTTGCAGTCCGGGGCCTGCGCGCCAGACGCGGCCGTGCGCAGGCGCCAGCCCTTGCGGGGGCCGTGCCAACGCCCGCGCCGCTTCTTCAGTCGTGGCGGATCGCGATGGTTTTGAGCACCGTGAACGCGTACAAGGCCTCGAAGCCCTTCTCGCGCCCATGGCCGCTGGCCTTGACGCCGCCGAACGGCAGCTCGATGCCGCCGCCCGCGCCGTAGTTGTTGATGAAGACCTGGCCTGCGCGCAGCTGGCGCGCCAGGCGCAGCTGGCGGCCGCCGTCGCGGCTCCAGACGCTGGCCACGAGGCCGTAGTCGGTGGCGTTGGCGATGCGCACGGCGTCGGCCTCGTCCTCGAAGGGCATGGCGGCCAGCACCGGGCCGAACACCTCCTCCTGCGCCAGCCGGTGCGTCACGGGCACGTCGCGCACCAGCGTGGGCGGCTGGTAGAAGCCGCCCTGGGGCGCGGCGGGGTCGACGCTGCCCTGGGCCACGATGGGCAGGCCGCCCTGCCGCACTTCGTCCAGGAAGCCGGCCACGCGCTGCTGCTGCGTCTTGCGGATCAGCGGGCCGCAGTCCAGGTCCATCTGCGAGGAGCCCACGCGCAGCGCCGCGAACAGCGGGCCCAGGCGCGCCAGCACGGCCTCGTAGGCGCTGCGTTCGATCAGCAAGCGGCTGCCGGCCGAGCAG
>DATKFT010000916.1:0-6267 GCA_035544335.1 Pseudorhodoferax sp. | reverse complement strand
CAGCGAACTGGGCCGCACGCCCGCCGCCTGGCTGCAGCAGCTGCGGCTCGAGCGCGTGCGCGAGGCGCTGGTCACGACCAACCGGCCCATCGCCGAACTCGCGCTGGCCGCCGGCTACGCCGACCAGAACGCCTTGACGCGGGCCATGCGGCGCGCCACCGGGACCACACCGGCCGCCATCCGGCGCGCGGCGCGAGACAGAGCCTAAAACCCAGCAGTCCTGGCCGAGACGGCCAGCCCGTCGCCGCGCGACAGTGCCGGCATGGCATTGCATTCCCATCCCACCACGGCCGGCGCCACCGGGGCCGGCATCGCCTGCGGCATGGCCGCAGGCGCGCTCTGGGGCCTCGTGTTCCTCGCCCCCGAATTCGCCCATGGCTTCACGTCGCTGCAGCTGGCCGTGGGCCGCTTCGGCGCCTACGGGCTGTTCGCCGGCGCGCTGCTGGCGCCGCGCTGGCGCCCGCTGGCCGCCCAGCTCGGCCGGCACGAGCGCATGACGCTGTGCTGGCTGGCCCTGCTGGGCAACACGCTGTACTACGTGCTGCTGGCCAGTGCCGTGCAGCGCGGCGGCGTCGCCATGGCCTCGCTCGTGATCGGCTTGCTGCCCGTCGCCGTGACCGTGATCGGCAGCCGCGCCCAGGGCGCGCTGCCGCTGCGCCGCCTGGGGCTGTCGCTGCTGTTCGGCCTGGCCGGCATGCTCAGCATCGGCTGGCAGTCGCTGGCCGGCGCCGCGGCCTCGCCGGTTGGCGTGCTGTGCGCGCTGGGCGCACTCGCCTCGTGGACCGCCTACGCGGTCGGCAACGCCCGCGCACTGGCGCGGCTGCCCCAGGTCTCGGTGCAGGACTGGAACCTCGCGACCGGCGTGGCCACCGGCCTGCAGGCCCTGGTGCTGCTGCCGTTCGCGCTGGTGCTGGACCCGCATGCCCATGCCGGCGCCGACTGGTTGCGCCTGGCCGGCGTGGCGGTCGGCCTCGCGCTGCTCGCCTCCATCTGCGGCAATGCGCTGTGGAACCGCATGAACCGGCTGCTGCCGCTGACCCTGGTGGGCCAGATGATCCTGTTCGAGACGCTGTTCGCGCTGCTGTACGGCTTTGCCTGGGAGCGCCGCCTGCCGACGGCGGCCGAATGGCTGGCCATGGCCTGTGTGGTGGCCAGCGTGCTGAGCTGCGTGCACGCCCACAGCCGCCCCGCGCCCAGCCGCTATGCTGGCGCCGCATGAACACCCCGACCGACCCCGCATTCGCGCAGGCCAAGACCTTGTTCCTCGACGCCGTGGCCCTGACCGAGGCCGGCCAGCACGCCGAGGCCGAGTCGCGCCTGCAGGCCGCCGCCGCGCTGCTTCCGGGCCGCCCCTCCACGCTGCTGAACCTGGGCGTGGTGCGGCTGCGGCTGGGCCGTCCGCAGGACGCGCTGACGACGCTGGATGCGCTGCTGGCGCTGGAGCCCGAGAACCCGGCCGGCCGCTTCCAGCGTGCGCTCGCGCTGAACCAGCTCGGCCGCCACGGCGAGGCGCTCGCCGCGCTGGACGCGCTGCTGGCCGCGCAGCCCGACATCGCCGCCGCCCACCAGCTGCGCGGGCAGACGCTGCAGGAGCTGCAGCGCCACGTCGAGGCGCTGCCCGCCTACGAACGCGCGGCGGCGCTGGACCCTGGCCTGGGCGAGGCCTGGTGCCTGCTGGGCCAGCTGCAGCGCGACCTGCAGCGCCCGGCAGCGGCGCGCGCCGCGTTCGAGCAGGCGCTGCAGGCCGGTGCCGACCCCGCGCTGTGCCGCTACTTCCTGGCGGGCCTGGGCGCGGGCGACATGCCGGCCAGCCCGCCCGAAGCCTATGTGCGCGGCCTGTTCGACACCTATGCCGACGATTTCGAGCCGCATCTGCTCGAGGTGCTGCGCTACCGCGCGCACGAGGCCGTGGTGCAGGCCGCGGCGGCCGCCCTGCCGGGCGGCGCGTCACCGGTCGCCGCCGCGCTGGATCTGGGTTGCGGCACGGGGCTGTGCGGCCCGCTGCTGCGGCCGCTGGCACGCCACCTGCACGGCGTGGACCTGTCGCCCACCATGCTCGCGCGGGCCCGTGCGCGTGGCGTCTACGACCTGCTCGAGGAGGCCGAGCTGGCCGAGCACCTGCAGGCCACGCCGCAGCGCTACGCGCTCGTGACGGCGGCCGATGTGTTCATCTACGTCGGCGCGCTGGAGGCGGTGTTCGCCGGCGTGCGGCGCGTGCTGGCGCCGGGCGGCGTGTTCGCGTTCTCGGTGGAACGGGCCGAGGACGGGGACCACAACGCGGGCGAGCGCCCGGTGCTGCGCCCCAGCCTGCGCTATGCGCACAGCGCCGCCTATCTGATGGCGCTGGCAGAGCGGCACGGCCTGCGGCTGGTGCAGCAGCAGACCCTCGCGTTGCGCGAGGACCAGCGCCAGCCTGTGGAAGGCCTGGTGCTGAGCCTGCGCGCGCCCGGCTGAATCAGGCGAATCAGGCCGTGGCCGGCTGCTGTGGCTGCGGCTGCGGCTGGCGCTGCGGTGCTGCGGCCGGCTGCTCGGGCACCGCGTTGCGCACCGACAGGTTGATCGCGGGCGCCGTGGGGCGGCCGTCGAAGTCCGTCCACTGGTGGCGCTCGAAGTCGTAGAGCTTGCAGGTGCGCAGCGTGCGCAGCATCGAGAACAGCGACAGCGGCTCCACCACGAGCCGGTTGCCCAGCAACTCGTTCATGCGCTTTTGGGCCGGCAGCAGCAGGTAGCTCGGGATGCCGTGGTGCGCATGGTGCGCGGCATGGCAGTACACGTTGTTGACCATCTTGCTGAACCAGTCCGGCGTGGTCAGCACGGTGGAGCACAGCTCGGGCGCGTAGTCGCCCGAACGCGCGATGTTGCCCTTGAACCAGGGAATGCAAGGGTGCGTGTGCATGAGGTACAGCGTGGCGCTGCTGATCCAGAAGTGCAGCATCAGCGGCCCGAACCAGCCCAGCAGCACGGCGGTGCCGGCCTCGATCGGCGCGATGCGCGGCGCCACGAACACCAGGAAGGCCAGCATGCCGCCGTGGAACAGCATGAGCGGCACGGCATAGGCCATGGACACGCCGCGTTGCTCCACGGGCGTGCGCGGGTTGGGCCACACGCGCGTGGGAATCCAGCGCACCAGCCAGTACACGAACAGGCCGAACACGTTGGGCGCGCGGCACAGGCGCTCGGCCAGCTGCTGCAGCGGGCTCAACGCGTCGTACTCGGCCTTGGAGAAGGGGCGGTAGAAGTCGAAATGGTCGCCGTTGGTGCGCGGGTGGTGCACATGGTTGTGGTCGTGCGTCCACATGCGGTAGTTCTGCACCGAGGGCACGCCCAGGGCCAGCGCCGCGATCCAGTTCCAGCGCCGGCTCGCGAACAGCGTGCGGTGCGAGGCGTCGTGTGCCACCGTGTACATGGAGGTCAGCCGGATGCCCATCAGCACGCTGGCCAGGATCTTCCAGCCCAGCGCGGGTGCGAACAGCACGGCGGCCCACAGGCCCCAGTACAGCGCGGCGTCGCGCAGCAGCAGCAGCGCACCGCTCTTGTCGCTGGGCTTGGCGAAGACGGACAACTCACGGATCAGCCGGCCGCGCGAGATCACGGGCGGGGCAGCGGACAGTGGTGCGGCGGTGGAACGCATCGAAACTCCCTGTAACCTGTTGTGACAAGACCGGCCCATTAGGCCTGCGTGGCGCGCGTGCGAAGCGCCGAAAAGACGGGTGAAATCCGCCCGTCTCGCGGCCAGCACACCGGCCGCCGGCCGCCGCGATCGGTCGCGCCCATCCGCTACCATGCGCGCCCAGAGGGAGTGAACGTGGGCACCGACCAAGCCTTTTCAGAACTGGGGTTGCCCGTGGGCGCGAGTGCGTCCGAAGTCAAGGCCGCCTGGCGCCGCCTGGCCTCGCGCTGGCATCCCGACCGCAACGCCAGCGCCCATGCCGTGGCCAGGATGCAACGCATCAACCAGGCTTTCGAAGCCATCCAGCGCGCGCAGCTGGCCCCGGCGCCCGCCCCGGCTGCCCCGCCAGAACCGCCAGCACCGCCCGAAGCGCGCGCCGCGAACGCCCCGGCCCAGGACACACGGCCACCCCGCCCGCCGATCCAGCGCAAGCTCAAGCTCACGCTGGAAGAGGCCGCGGCCGGCTGCATCAAGGCGCTGCGCGGCAAGTTCACGCCCGTCTGCACGCAGTGCGAGGGTGTGGGCCACCGCGTGCTCGCCACCCCCTGCAAGCGCTGCCGCGGCAGCGGCCGCGTCGTGCGGCCCTCGGCCTGGTTCGGCTGGCCCGGCCAGCCCGAGGAATGCGCGGACTGCGCAGGCACCGGCACCGCGCGCGAAGACTGCCGCCCCTGCGCGGGCAGCGGCAAGCTGGCGCCGCAGAGCTACGCGGTGCAGGTCCGCATCCCGCCCGGCGTGCACGCGGGCGACCTGCTGCATGTGGCGGCGCGCCGCGCGCCGGCCGACCTGGAAGTGCAGGTCGTGCTGGCGCCGCATGCGTTCTTCACGCTGCAAGACGACGGCAGCCTGCACTGCCAGCTGCCGGTCGACGGCTTTGCCTGGATGGCCAACCGCACCGTGTCCATCCCCACGCTGGACGGCGTGCAGCCGCTCGCACTGCGGCGCGGCCAGCAGCGGTACCGGCTGGCAGGCCAGGGTTTTCCGGCCAGGCACCGCGGGCCGCGCGGCGAGCAGGTGGTCGAGATCGAACCCGTGTTTCCCGAGAAATTCAGCACCGACCAGGAGATCCTGCTCGACCAGCTGATCGCCAGCGGCGCCGGTCCGGATGCGGACCCGCGGCTGGCGCAATGGCAGCGCCTGCTGCGCACGCGCGCACGCCAGCGACCCAAGACCTGACGAGGAACTGAAACAGCACAGAGACGCGCCCCACGCGCCCGCCAACCCAGCTCCTTCGCCCATGCACCCAGAACCCTCCCCCGGCACGTCCACCGCCCTGCCCCACCCGCTCGGCATCCGCTTCACCGGCTCGGGCAGCGAATACTTCCGCATCTGGATCGTCAACCTGCTGCTGACCGTGCTCACGCTGACCCTGTACCTGCCCTGGGCCAAGGTGCGCAGGCTCAAGTACTTCCACGGCAACACGCTGGTGGGCGGTGCGCCGCTGGGCTTCCACGGCCAGGCACGCAGGATGCTGCGCGGCTACCTGCTCGTGGCGCTGCTGTTCATCCTGTACACGCTGGCGGGCCAGTTCTCGCCGATCGCCGGCCTCGTCGCGCTCGTGGTCCTGGTCGCCATCGCACCGGCCCTGTTCCGCGCCGCGCTGCAGTTCCGGCTGGCCAACACGAGCTGGCGCGGGCTGCGCCTGCGCTTCACGGGCGAACTGCGCGAGGCCTATCTGCTGGCCATCCCGGTCCTGGCCATGGTGGCCCTGGGCGTGGTGCTGGGCTTCGCGGGCGCGCTGCAGCAAGGCGGCAACACCAGCGTCGCCCTGGTGGCGCTGGCGGCCATCTTGCTGCTGCAGGCCTGGGCCGGCATCTGGATGCTGTGGCGCACCAAGAAGTACCAGCACGACCACTATGCGCTGGCCGCGCTGCAGACGCGCTTCGACGGCCGCCAGCGCCAGTTCGCAGGCCTGGTGCTGCGCTGCCTGGGGCTTGCCGTGCTGCTCATGCTGCTGGCGGCCGGCCTGGCCGCGGGCGCCATGGCGCTGGGCTCTGCGCCGGACCGGCAGACCAGGGCCGCGCTGCTGGGCCTGGCGCCGCTGGCGCTGCTGCTGCTCGTGTTCGTGCTGCTCAAGCCCTACTTCGTCACCCGGCTGCAGAACCTGGTCTGGAACCAGACCGGCGGCGACACGCTGCAGTTCCACAGCCGGCTGCGCGTGCGGCCCATGCTCGCGCTGACGCTCAAGAACTGGCTGCTGATCGTGCTCACGCTGGGGCTGTACTGGCCCTTCGCCGCCGTGGCCATGGCAAGGCTGCGGCTGCAGGCCGTGTCGCTGTCGCTGCGCGACGATCCCGAGCAGCTGGTCGACCGGCTGCGCAACGCGCAGGTGGACGCGGCCGGCGATGCCGCGGGCGACCTGTTCGGCATCGACGTCGGCCTCTGACCGCGCATGGACGCGCTGGCCGCACGCTACTTCGACGGCCGCAGCGCACGCGCGCAGCCCGTGCTGCTGCGGCTGCAGGGTGGCCAGTTGCACATCGCGGGCGCGGACTTCACACACCAGCTGCCCACCGACGCCGTGCAATGGCCCGAGCGCACGCGCCACGGCCTGCGCGTGGCCGAGCTGCCCGATGGCGGCAGCCTGCAGTGCGACGACG
>DATKFT010000915.1:0-4831 GCA_035544335.1 Pseudorhodoferax sp. | reverse complement strand
AAACTGAAGAAATAAAAGCCGGCGCACCGCGCGCGGCATTGGAGAGAGATTCATGGCAAGCATCGACATCAAGGTTCCGGACATCGGCGACTTCAGCGAAGTCACCGTCATCGAACTGCTGGTCAAGGTCGGCGACACCATCCAGCCCGAGCAGTCGCTGATCACCGTGGAGAGCGACAAGGCCTCCATGGAGATCCCGTCCAGCCACGGTGGCAAGGTCACCGCGCTCAAGGTGGCCGTGGGCGACAAGGTCGCCGAAGGCTCGGTCGTGCTGACGCTGGAAGCCGAAGGCGAGGCTGCTGCACCCGCACCCGCAGCGCCACCTGCTGCCGCACCGGCGGCGGCAGCTCCTGCACCGGCTCCGGCCGCGGCTCCCACGCCCGCTCCGCAGGCGGCCGGCAGCTACGGCGGTGGTGTCGACCTGGAGTGCGACACGCTGGTGCTGGGCGCCGGCCCCGGCGGCTACTCGGCCGCCTTCCGCAGCGCCGACTTGGGCATGGCGACCGTGCTTGTGGAGCGCTACGCCACGCTGGGCGGCGTCTGCCTGAACGTGGGCTGCATCCCGTCCAAGGCGCTGCTGCACGTGGCCGCCGTGATGGACGAGGTCAAGCACTTCGCCGACCTGGGGATCGACTACGGCGCGCCCAAGGTCGACCGTGCCAAGCTGCTCGCGCACAAGAACAAGGTCGTGGGCAAGTTGACCGGCGGCCTCACGGCCATGGCCAAGATGCGCAAGGTGACCACCGTGCGCGGCGTCGGCAGCTTCATCGACCCGCACCACCTGGAGGTGCAGGAAACCTCGGGCAGCGGCCAGGAGCTCTCGGGCAAGAAGCAGGTCATCAGGTTCCGCCACTGCATCATCGCGGCCGGCTCGCAGGCCGTGCACCTGCCGTTCATGCCCAAGGGCGATCCGCGCGTGGTCGACTCCACGGGCGCGCTGGACCTGGCGACCGACCCCAAGCGCATGCTGATCCTGGGTGGCGGCATCATCGGCCTGGAGATGGGCACGGTCTACTCCACGCTGGGCGCGCGCCTGGACGTGGTGGAGATGCTGGACGGCCTGATGCAGGGCGCGGACCGCGACCTCGTCAAGGTCTGGCAGAAGATGAACGCGCCGCGCTTCGACAACATCATGACCAGCACCAAGACCGTGGGCGCCGAGGCGACCAAGGAGGGCATCAAGGTCATGTTCGAAGGCGCGAACGCGCCCAAGGAACCGCAGGTCTACGACCTCGTGCTGCAGGCCGTGGGCCGCACGCCCAACGGCAAGAAGATCGGCGCCGAGAAGGCTGGCGTCGCGGTGACCGACCGCGGTTTCGTGCCGGTCGACATCCAGATGCGCACCAACGTGCCGCACATCTTCGCGATCGGCGACATCGTGGGCCAGCCCATGCTGGCGCACAAGGCCGTGCACGAGGCCCATGTGGCGGCCGAGGTCATCGCCGGTGAGCAAAAGGGCGACAAGGAGCTGCTGAGCGCGGCCTTCAATGCCCGTGTGATCCCCAGCGTGGCCTACACCGACCCCGAGGTCGCCTGGGTCGGCCTGACCGAGGACCAGGCCAAGGCCGAAGGCATCGAGGTCAAGAAGGGCCACTTCCCGTGGACGGCCTCGGGCCGGGCGATTGCCAACACGCGCGACGAGGGCTTCACCAAGCTGTTGTTCGACGCCAAGACGCACCGCATCCTGGGCGGCGGCATCGTGGGCACGCATGCGGGCGACATGGTCGGGGAGATCGCGCTGGCCATCGAGATGGGGGCCGACGAGATCGACATCGGCAAGACCATCCACCCGCACCCCACGCTGGGCGAGAGCATCGGCATGGCGGCCGAGGTGGCGCATGGCACCTGCACGGACCTGCCGCCGCTGAAGAAGAAGTAAGGGCCGGTCTTTCGGACCTCGCCGATGAAGGGCCGCCGCGTGCGGCCCTTTGCTATTGCAGCTGGACCTTGATGCCGTCGTCCTGCACCGTGATGGCACCGATGTCGTAGGTCTTCAGGCCGAAGCTCATTTCGTCCTTCGTGAACGTGCGCAGCGCCTGGCCCTGCAACAGGTCCTGCGCCACCGTGATGGCGATGCGGCGCAGCCGATCGATGTCGCCGCCCACCAGGCCCTGCAGGTCCAGGCGTTCGACGGCGGGCCGGTCCAGGCGCAGGGCGCGGCCTTCCGAATCCCAGCGCAGCGCGCTGCTCACGGCCAGCACGCCGTCGATGGCGCCGTTGCGCAGCCAGGGGCTGGCGATGGACAGTTTGGACGCGAGCGTGCTGCGCTGGGCGCTGGCATCCAGGCCCAGCTCGGGCCCGTGCAGGCGCACCGAAATGATGTCGGCATAGCGCTGCTCCAGCGGGAACCGGCGTTCGACCATGGCCTGCAGCTCGGCGCGGCTGGCGGTGTATTCCCCCGTGAAGAAGTTGAATCCCGCCCGGCCCGAGAGCGGAAGCGCGGCGAGCAACAGGAGCCAGTGGCGGCGGGAGGAGGCGAGGGACATGGCAGGTGCGCGGACACAGCAGACCCTGGCGATTGTGGGCAGGGCGCGTGGCGCTGTTCTCGATTCCGCGCCGCCATGCAGGGCTTTCCCAGGAGAGAGGTCCTATTTGATACAAGAGTAGTTCTAATTCTTGCGCGATCTCGCGCAGTTTCTTGATAAATTGCAGCAGCCATCCGGTACGGTGGCGTGGAGGACGGCATGGACAGAGCGGTATCGGTATCGGCGTCGGTGCGTGCACGGACCGCTGCCAGAGCACTGCGCCATGGTGGCTCGGCGCTGCTGGTGGCCGCGGCCTGTGTGCTGGCGGCCCCGGCCCAGGCGGATTGCAGCAAGCTCGTGGCGACCGGCAATCCCGAGTACCCGCCCTACCTGTGGCGCGAGACACCGGACGGCAACCGGCTCGTGGGTGCCAACGCCGAGCTCATGGCGCTGTTGTCCAAGGACATCGGACTGCCGATCGAGGTGCGCTACGTGGGCACTTGGGCGCGCGTGCAGGAGGAGGCGCGCCAGGGGCGCGTGGACCTCATCGCCGGCGCCTTCTTCACCTTGCCGCGGCTGGAGTACCTGGACTATGTGCACCCGGCCTTCCACGTGACGCGTTCGGTGGTCTGGACGCGCCAGGCCCACCCGATCGGCTACAGCCAGTGGAAGGACCTGCAGGCCAAATCCGGCCTCACGGTGATCAACAACAGCTTCGGGGAGGAGTTCGACCGCTACGCCAAGGCCTCGCTGCGCATCAGCACCGTTTCCAGCCTGGAGCAGGCGCTGCGCATGGTGGAGCGCGGGCGGGCCGACTACCTGGTCTACGAAGAGGCGCCGGCCCTGGCCTATATCGCCAAGCTGGAGGTGCCGGGCCTGGCGGCCGAGCCGGGCGCCGTCAGCAACGAGGGCCTGTACCTGGCCTTGTCGCACCAGTCGGCGTGCAACACGCCGGAACTGCGTGCCAAGCTGGCGCGTGCGATGTACCGGTTCGACCGCGAGAAGGTGATGAAAAAACTCGTCGACGGCGCCTTGCAGGATTGGCGCAGGCGCAAATGAGCGCGTGCTGGCGCCGCAGCGCCCGACCTGCGGCCGGGCGGGCCCTCAGATCGGATCGCCTGCGCGGCGCCGCTGTTCGTGGCGGTGTTCGGCCACGGTTTCCACCGAGCCGTCGGCGTTCTGGCGTTCCAGCCGCACGTTGAAGCCCCACAGCGTGCCCAGGTGCGACAGCATGGTCGCCACCGAACCGCCCAGCGGCCGGCGCTGGTGCGCGAAATGGCGCAGCGTGAGCGAGCGGTCGCCGCGCAGGTCCACGTTCCAGACCTGGATGTTGGGCTCGCGGCTTCCAAGGTCGTACTGTTCGGACAGCTGGCGCCGCAGCGCGCGGTAGCCGCTTTCGTCGTGGATGGCCTGGATCTCCAGCTTGCCGCGGCTGTCGTCGTCCAGCACCGAGAACAGCCGGAAGTCGCGCATGAGCTTGGGCGACAGGAACTGCGCGACGAAGCTCTCGTCCTTGAAGTTCTGCATCGCGAAGTCGAAGGTCTTGCGCCAGTCCGAGCCTGCGATGTCGGGGAACCAGGCGCGGTCTTCGGCGGTGGGCTCCTCGCAGATGCGCCGGATGTCGCGCCACATCGCAAAGCCCAGCGCGTACACGTTGATGCCCGAGAAGTGCGGGCTGTTGTAGGGCGGCTGGTAGACCACGTTGGTGTGGGACTGCAGGAACTCCATCATGAAGCCGTCGGACAGCTGGCCACGGTCGTACAGCGTGTTGAGGATGGTGTAGTGCCAGTAGGTGGCCCAGCCCTCGTTCATGACCTGGGTCTGGCGCTGCGGATAGAAGTACTGGCCGATCTTGCGCACGATGCGCACGACCTCGCGCTGCCAGGGCTCCAGCAGCGGCGCGTGCTTCTCGATGAAGTACAGCAGGTTCTCTTCGGGTTCCTTGGGAAAGCGCGCCTCCTTGGCCTGCTGCTCGGCCTCCTGGCGCGGCGGCAGCGTGCGCCACAGGTCGTTGACCTGGGCCTGCAGGTACTCCTCGCGCTCCTTCTGGCGCAGCGTTTCCTTCTCGAGCGACAGGCGTGGCGAGCGCTTGTAGCGGTCCACACCCAGGTTGGTCAGCGCGTGGCAGGCATCGACCAGCCGCTCCACGGCCTCCACGCCATGGCGCTCCTCGCATTGCGCGATGTAGTTCTTGGCGAACACCAGGTAGTCGACGATGGCGTCCGCGCTGGTCCACTGGCGGAACAGGTGGTTGCCCCTGAAGAACGAGTTGTGCCCGTAGGCCGCATGGGCGATCACGAGTGCCTGCATGGGCAGCGTGTTCTCGTCCATGAGGTAGGCGATGCAGGGGTTGGAGTTGATGACGA
>DATKFT010000914.1:0-5771 GCA_035544335.1 Pseudorhodoferax sp. | reverse complement strand
CTACGCGCAGACGCCCGCACAGCTGCAGGCGCTGCGGCGCGGCCAGGTCGAGATCGTGTTCGAGCGCATGGTGCCGCACGAGGACGACGTGGTCGTGCGGCGCGTGTGCCGCGAGCGGCTCTACGTGGCGCTGCACGAAGGCCATGCGCTCGCCACCGAACCCGAGGTCGGCGCCGCGCGCCTGCGCGACGAGCTGTTCCTCGTGGGCACCGAGGTCACGGCCTCGAGCAAGGTGGTGGAGATCTGCAAGTCCGCGGGCTTCTTCCCGCGCCTGGCCGCGCCCTCCACGAGCGTGGTGACGGCCACCTTGCTGGCCGCCACGGGCATGGGCGTGAGCCTGGTGCCCGAGTCCATGACCAACGTGCACTTCCCGGGCGTGGTGTACCGCCCGCTGGCGGCCGAGGCCGCCTTCATGGACCTGCACTGCTTCTACCTGAAGCGCGAGCTCTCACCCATCCTGGCGCTCATGCTCGACGAGGTGGACGAGGCGTTCGGGGCGGGCCCGGAGGAGGGCGGGCAGGGCGTTTGATCCCTGCGTGCCGGCCCCCTGTCTCGACGGGCCCGCGCTACCAGCGGTACGTGGCGGAGGCGATGGCCCTGCGTGGCTCGCCATAGAAGCAGCCGTAGGTGCAGTTGCCGATGTAGGTCTTGTCGGTGAGGTTGTTGACGTTCAGGGCGAAGCGCCAGGGCCCGGTGGCATAGCTGACCATGGCATCGAACAGGGTGAACGCTGGCACGGCGTGGTCCGTCTGGCTGCGCGTGCTGCCCACATGGCGCATGCCCGCCCCGGCCTTCAAGCCCGGCAGGCCGAAGCGGCCGAAGTTGTAGTCGCCCCAGACCGACAGCTGATTGTGCGGAACACCGGGGGAGCGCAGGCCTTCCTGTTCGGGCTGCAAGGCACTGGCCTTGGTCGTGACCGCGTCCGTGTAGGCATAGGCCAGGATCAGGTTGGCGTTGCGGCCCACGGCGGTGCGGGCCTCGATTTCCACACCGCGCGAGCGGACCTCACCCTGCTGAATGCTGTACGTCAGGCTGGGATCCTGCGGGTCCGCGACGAGCACGTTCTGGCGCGTCAGCTGGTAGACGGCGGCCGAGAGCACCGTGTTGGCGCCCTGGGGCTGGTAGCGCACGCCGGCTTCGTACTGCCGGCCCGTGGTCGGCTTGAAGCGCGCGCCGAGACGGTCCTTGCCCGAGGTCGGCTCGAAGGACTCGCTGTAGCTCAGGAACGGCGCCCACCCGTTGTCGGCCAGGTAGACCAGGCCGGCACGGCCCGTGAATGCGTGGTCCCGCTCGTTGTCGACGAACTTTTCACCGGTGAAGAAACTGCGCTCGTCGTAGCGCACGGAGTCGTGGCGGCCACCCACCAGAACGACCCATCTGTCGCCGATCTTCATCTGGTCCTGGGCGTACAGGCCCATGCGCTTGGCCGTGCTCTTCCAGGAGTACGGATTCTGCGTGGTCTCCGCGCCGAAGGGGCTTCCGTAGACGGGGGCGTAGAGATCGATGTTGCCGATGCTGCGCTGGTAGCGCTCGCTCTCGTGGCGCGGCGCCGAATAGTCCAGGCCCACCAGCAGGGTGTGGCGCACCGGGCCCGTCTGGGCCGCGTACTGCAGCGAGGTGTCGGAGACCACGGCGGAGGAGCGGTCCCAGCGCGGCGCCACACCCCGGAACGCCGTGGTGCGCTGGTCGTCCATCAAGCCGGAAATCCAGACGGAGGCGTACTGGTTGTCGGCCTTCATGTAGCGCAGGCTGTTGCGCAGCTTGAGCCTGTCGTCGAACGCGTGCTCGAACAGATAGCCGATGGCGAAGCGCTCCACGCGGAACTGGTCGTAGCCCGGCTCTCCGACGAACAGGCTGCGGCGGAACTTTCCGTTGACGTTGGGCAGGATGGTCCCCTCTTCCGGCAGGCCGTACACGTAGGCCGAGCGGTCCTTCTGGTAGTCGGCCAGCAGCGTCAACGAGGTCGCGGCATCGGGCTGCCATTTCAGGGCCGGCGCGATGAAGACCCGGTCGTCGGCCGTGTAGTCCACGAAGGTCTTGCTGTCGCGCTTGAGGAAGGTGAGCCGGTAGCTCCAGTCGCCCGCCTCACCGAGCGGGCCGCCGAAATCGCCCGAGACCTGTTTGCGGCTGAAGCTGCCGAACTCCACGTTGAGTTCGCGCAGCGGCGTCGCGGTCGGCCGCTTGCTGACCGTGTTGATGATGCCGCCCGGCGCGGCCGATCCGTAGAGCACCGAGGCGGCGCCCTTGAGCAGTTCGATGCGCTCCAGGCCGTAGGGCTCCTGCTGGCCATTGAAGATGTTGACCGTGTACTTGGTGCCGTCGCGGTACTGGTTGCCGTTGCCGTCGAGCTGGAAGCCGCGGACGATCAGCGTGTCCGAGGTCCGGTCCAGGCCTTCGGAGCGGCTGACCCCGGCCACGTAGCCCAGCGCGTCCTGCAGGTTCTGCGACTTCAGCACCTCGATTTCCTCGGCGCCCACGATGGAGATGGACTGGGGCGTCTCCATGAGCGGCGTGTCCGTCTTGGTCCCGGTGCCGCTGCGCCTGGCGGCATAGCCCCGCACGGGACCCGTGGCCGTCTCCGGCTCCGTGGCCGCGGTGACGGTCACGGCCGGCAGCGCCGTCGTGGCCGCCGCCGGGGGCACCGGCACGCGGCGCACCAGCCAGCTGCCGTTGGACTGCAGCACGGCCTCCAGGCCGCTGCCCGCCAGCATGCGGGCCAGCGCATCGGCCGGCTCCATGCGGCCCCGGATGCCGGGCGCGGTCCGGCCGGCCAGCAGGGCGCTGTCGGCCGCGATGGTGAGGCCCGCGGCCCGGCCCAGCGCCTTGATGGATTCGGGCAGCGGCTGTGCGGGCAGGTCGATGTCCAGCGGGGCGGCGTGGACCAGAGACGCGCCCGTGGCGAGCGCGCAGACCAGGGCGGCGGCGGCGCGCAGCCGCGGGACGGGAACGTGGAAATGCATGGCGTCGGATGTCCTCTCGGTCACGAAACAGGGTGGATTCCTGTGTGTGACGGCGCGGACGCCGCAAGCCCTGATGTCCGCCAGGATCTTTTTTTTGCGCTCAGCGCGGCACCAGCCAGACCGCCCCCTCGCGCTCCTGCACGCGCACGGCCGCGATGCGGGGCAGGTCGCGCAGGAAGCGCGCCATGTCGCGCGCCTGCACGACGGCGGTGATGCGCGGCCCCTGCACGGGCGGCTCGGGGCCGCGCACGGGCCGCGGCAGGTAGCGCGACAGCGTGGCGGCGATCTCGGCCAGGCCGGCCTCGTCGAACACGACGAGGCCGCGCTCGACCGCGCTGAAGGCGTCCTGCGCGTTGCGCTGCACGCGCTGCGCCGGCGCCGTCGCACCGCCCTCGGCGAACGGCAGCTCTCCCACCTCGCCGGCCTGCAGCAGCAGGGGCGCGCCGCCGCCCTGGGCCGCGAGCCGGACGGCGCCGTGCGCCACGCTCACGCGCACCAGGCCCGGCAGCCGGCCCACGGCAAAGCGCGTTCCGACCACGGTGATCTGCGCCGGGCCGGCGTCGATCACGAAGGGGCGGTCGGGGTCGCGCGCCACGTCGAACACAGCTTCGCCGCGCTCCAGCACCACGGTCCGGCGGCGGCGGCTGAAGCGCAGCGCCATGGCGCTGGCCGCGCCCAGGGCCACCGTGCTGCCGTCGGGCAGGCGCAGCGTGCTGCGCTGGCCGATGCCGGTGTCCAGCGCGCGCGCATAGGTCTCGGCGTCCTGGAAGGCCTGCCAGCCCCGGCCCATGAGCAGGCCCAGCAGACCGACACCGGCCAGGCCCAGCACACCGCGCACGGCGGTGCGCCGCCGCGCCCCCTGGCGCCGGGATGCCGCGCCGGCCAGGGCCTGGAGCTGCGGCGTGCTGTCGAAGTCGCGCCAGAGCGACTCGAAGCCCGCGTACTCCGCGGCATGGGCCGGGTCGGCCGCCTGCCAGGCCGCGCAGGCCGTGCGCACGGCCTCGCCTTCCGCGCCCGCCGGCAGCGCGTGCATGCGCGCGAACCAGCGCGCGGCTTCTTCGCGCACACCGCTCACCGGTGCACCCTTCGGCCTGCGGCCTGTCCCGCCAAGCGGGAGCGAGCTTGCTTGGGACGGCCCGGCGCGGCGCTCATGCCGCCAGCAGATCGCGCAGCGCACGCAGATCCAGCAGTGCGCGGATCATGTGGCGCTCGGCCATGTTGACACTGATGCCCAGCCGGGCCGCCGCCTCGGGCTGTGTGCAGCCCTCGACGCGGCACAGCCAGAACACCTCGCGGCAGCGTGGCGGCAGGCCCTGGATGGTGCGCTGCACGGCGACGAGGCGTTGCTGCAGATCGGCCAGTTCCTCGGGCGAGGGCGCACAGCCCACCATGGCGCCGTCGGCCAGCGCATGGCCATCGCCGGCCTCTTCCAGTTCGGGCAGCGGCACATAGCGCAGGGCCTCGCGCGCATGGTCGGCCAGCACCGAGCGCACCACGGTGCGCAGGTAGGCATGGGGCTGGGCCAGGCTGGCGTGGGCCGCGCCGAGCGCGTAGCGCACGAAGGCATCGTGCAGCACGTCCTGCGCGCGGTGGACGCAACGGGTGTGGCGCCAGATGGACGGCAGCAACTGGCCATAGGCCCAGCGCAGATCCAGGCCCAGCCAGACCGGCGCGCGGGCGATGCTGGTCATTCCATAGCGGCAAAGAGAAAAGGAGGCCGCAGTTTAGATGAGAAATCTTCTCAATTGAGAAGAAGAGAAGGAGAGGCGCACGCGCCTGGGCGGCCTGCACTCGGCCAGGCTCGTGCTGCACAGCGTGGACTTCCACGAAGTCGAGCGGCTGCAGCACGCGGGCGACTGGCGGACGACGCGCTGACGGCCGGCCGGCTGCTGGCCCAGGCCGCGCAGGCGCTGCAGGCCGCGGGCTGACAGGCCGTGGGCCTGCTGGGCACGGCCTTCACGGTGGAGCAGGCCTTCTGCCAGGACCGGCTGCGCGAGCGCCACGGCCTGCAGGTGCGCATTCGGTTGCGGGTGCCCGACGCGGCCACGCGGGCCGAGGTGCACCGCATCATCTACGAGGCGCTGTGCCTGGGCCGCACCGAAGAGGCCTCGCGCGCGGACGACCGCGACGCCATGGCCGCGCTCGTGGCCCAGGGCGCGCAGGCCATCATCCTGGGCTGCACCCAGATCTCGCTGCTCGTGGGGCAGGAGGATGCGGCGGTGCCGCTGTTCGATGCGACGGCGATCCATGCGCGGGCGGCGGCGGAGAGGGGGTTGGGGGCAAAGTAGGGCGTTTGGTGCCCGGGTAGGGATGGCGGTGGCAGGTGTGTTCGACGCCGCCCCACGAGGCGCCTTCTCTTCCACGGGCCTGGGATTAACTTCTTGGCCATCCAGTCGCTATTCAGATGGAAGGAAGCCCTGCCCCATGGCGCGTTTTTAGGGTTGCGAGACACCTACTCGCAGGGCGAGGCCTATTAACCGCTCGGCTGTGTGCTGAGGAGGTGTTTCACAACCCTGAACATGAGCCGCAAGGCGTGAACCGGCCCTCATGGCAAGATCAGCGAGCGCATGCCGAGCATGCAACGAATGCGCCAGTTTGCGGCGCATTTAATGCTGGGCGAAATTCCAATCGACGCGGGAAAATGATGCCGAAACAACGATCTACGCGCTTGCAATCTGCATGTGTTGATGCGCACCGCCGGTGATAGGCGGCGTTACTTTGATCCCCATAACATGTTAGGCGCCCATGGTTTTCCCTGACCGTCTCTACAAGTACCAATCGCTGTCAGCGTATTCGCTTGCCGGCCTGGTG
>DATKFT010000913.1:0-10703 GCA_035544335.1 Pseudorhodoferax sp. | reverse complement strand
CCACCACGTCAACATCACGATGACGCAGGCCAAGGCGGTCAGCAACTACAGCAACTCCATCCTGGCCAACATGGAGGCCACGGACGACGGCTACGACGAGGCGCTGTTGCTGGACGCCTCGGGCTTCGTGAGCGAAGGCGCGGGCGAGAACGTGTTCGTGGTCAAGGACGGCGTGGTCTACACGCCCGACCTGTCGGCCGGGGCACTGAACGGCATCACGCGCAACACCGTGCTGCACATCTGCAAGGACCTCGGCGTCGAGCTCGTGCAAAAGCGCATCACGCGCGACGAGGTCTACATCGCCGACGAGGCCTTCTTCACGGGCACGGCGGCCGAGGTCACGCCGATCCGCGAACTCGACCGCGTGCAGATCGGTGCCGGTTCGCGCGGCCCCATCACCGAGAAGATCCAGAGCGCGTTCTTCGACATCGTGAACGGGCGCAACCCCAAGTACGCCCACTGGCTGACCAAGGTTTGATCGCCATGAACACCCCCGCCACCGTCGAACTGCTGGCCAAGGATCTGAATGCACAGGGCGGCGTGTTCTGCCCTGCGCCCCAGGCCGGCATGCAGTTGTGGAACACCCACCCCAAGGTCTATCTGGACGTCGCCAAGACCGGTGTGGCCAAGTGCCCCTATTGCGGCACGACCTACCAGCTCAAGGCCGGCGAGCACTTTGGAGCCGGGCACTAGCCGCGACATCCCCCCAGGCGGCTGCGCCGCTCTCCCCTTGCGCTACGCGAAGGGGGGCGCCGCCAGCGGCCGGGCAGAGCTCGTTCCGCGGCGTCTGCTGGCATGGCCTGCTCCGCGGCCTTCGGCACCGTTGCGGATCGGGCGAAGCCGTTCTGCTTGGATGTCACGGACAGTGAGGCCGGCATGCGATCCTTGATCATCGCGCCGCAGTGGATCGGCGACGCGGTGATGACGGAGCCGCTGATGCTGCGGCTGCACCAGCGCGGCGAGCGGCTCAGTGTGGGCGCGCTGCCCTGGGTGGCGCCGGTCTACCGCGCCATGCCGCAGGTGGCCGAGGTCATCGAGTTCCCGTTCCAGCATGGCGGCCTGCAGTGGCAGGCCCGGCGCGCCGTGGCGCGCGAACTGCGCGGCCGCTTCGACCAGGCCTACGTGCTGCCGAACTCGGCCAAGAGCGCGCTGCTGCCGTTCCTGGCCGGCATCCGGCGCCGCGTCGGCTACCACGGTGAGATGCGCTACGGCCTGCTCACCCAGCGGCTGCCCAACCCCGCCAAGGGCGAGCGGCCACCCATGGTGGCGTTCTATTCCGCGCTGGCGGGCGAGACCGGCATCGAGGCCGACCGGCCGCGGCTGCTGCTGCCCCCGGCACAGATCGACGCCGTGCTGCAGGCCCATGGCCTGGTGCGCCGCGGCTTCCACGTGTTCGCGCCGGGCGCGGAGTTCGGTCCGTCCAAGCGCTGGCCGCCCGGGCACTACGCCGAACTGGCGGCCGGCCTGCGCCTGCCCGTGCTGCTGCTGGGTTCGGGCAAGGAGCATGGGCTGTGCGAGCAGATCGCCACTGCCGCCAACGCCGTCGCGCCAGGCCGCTGCGTCAACCTGGCCGGCAAGACCGCGCTGGTCGATGCCTTCGCCCTGATCGCGGCCGCGCACAGCGTGGTGTCCAACGACTCGGGCCTCATGCACGTGGCGGCCGCGTTCGGCACGCCGCAGGTCGCCGTCTATGGCTCCACGAGCCCCGAGCACACGCCGCCGCTCAGCGATGCGGCCACCGTGCTGTGGCTCAAGCGCGACGCGGCCTACCAGCCGCCGCTGGACTGCGCGCCCTGCTTCCAGCGCGAATGCCCGCTGGGCCACAACCGCTGCATGGTCGACATCCCGTCCACACGCGTGGCCGGCGCGCTCGCTACCATCGCCTGAACTTCTTCAGGAGAGCTGCCATGGGCCATGCATTCCTGGGCACGGAACTGCCCATCATCCAGGCACCCATGGCTGGCGTGCAGCGCAGCCGGCTCGCGGCCACGGTCTGCGCGGCCGGCGGCCTGGGCTCGCTGCCCGGCGCCATGTTCGACGCAGCGGGTTTGCGTCCCGAGCTGCAGGCGCTGGCGGCCCAGGCGCGCGGCCCCTGGAACGTCAATTTCTTCGTGCACCAGCCGCCTGCGCCCGACGCACAGGCCGAAGCGCACTGGCGCGCACGGCTGGCGCCGTACTACGCCGAGCATGGCATCGATGCCGCCCAGGTGCCGGCCGGCGCGGGCCGCCAGCCGTTCAGCGCGGCCATCGCCGAGGTGCTGGAGGAGTTCAAGCCGCCCGTCGTGAGCTTCCATTTCGGCCTGCCGGCGCCCGCGCTGCTCGCGCGTGTGAAGGCCTGGGGCGCGCAGGTCTGGTCGTCCGCGACCACGGTGGCCGAGGCGCTGTGGCTGCAGCAGCATGGCGCCGACGTGGTCATCGCCCAGGGCCTGGAGGCCGGCGGCCACCGCGGGCATTTCCTGTCGCACGACCTCGCGCTGCAGAGCGGCACCATGGCGCTGCTGCCGCAGATCGTCGATGCGGTCTCGGTGCCCGTGGTCGCGGCCGGTGGCATCGCCGACGCGCGCGGCGTGCAGGCCGCGCTGGCGCTGGGCGCTGCGGCCGTGCAGGTCGGCACCGCCTACCTGTGCTGCGACGAGGCCGAGACCAGTGCCGTGCACCGCGCCGCGTTGCGCGACCCGGCCGGTGCCGCCGTGCTGACGCGGTTGTTCACGGGCCGGCCCGCGCGCGGCATCGAGAACCGCCTGATGCGCGAGCTCGGCGCGCTGAGCGCCGACGCGCCGGCCTTCCCCACGGCCACGGCCGCGCTGGCGCCGCTGCGCGCCAAGGCCGAGGCACTGGGCCTGGCCGATTTCACCTCGCTGTGGTCGGGCCAGAACCGCAGCGGCTGCGGCGAGCCCAGCGCAGCCAAGCTCACACGCGCACTGGCCGGCCTCTGATTTCCCAGGCACAGGCATGGACACCCGGCAGATGCGCTGCGTGGTGGCGATCGCCGAGACCGGCAGCCTCACGCGCGCGGCCGAGCGCCTGGGCCAGGCCCAGCCCGCGCTGACGCAGACGCTGAACCGGCTCGAAGCCGAGATCGGCGCCAAGCTGTTCGAACGCAACCGCCGCGGCGCGGCGCTGACCGAAGCCGGCCAGGCCATCCTCGACGACCTGCGCGCCAGCCTGGCGCATGGCGACGCCGCCGCCGAACGCGCGCGCGCCATCGGTGCCGGCCGGGCCGGCCGCCTGACCATCGGCTTTGTCACGCACGCCGTCTACGAGGTGCTGCCGCGCGCGCTGCGCCGGCTGCGTGCCGCGCATCCGCAGCTGGACGTGGTGCTGCGCGAGATGAGCAACGCCGAGCAGGTGGCGGCGCTGGAAGGCGGGCGCATCGACGTGGCCCTGCTGCACCCGCCGGTCTCGGTCAACGCGCGCGTGCACGAGCTGCTGCTGGGCGGCGAGACCTTCGTGGCCGCGCTGCCGGCGGCCGATGCGCCGGCCGACGGCGCGCCGGTGTCGCTGGCCGACATCGCCCGGCACGGTCTTGTCTGGTTTCCCGAGCAGCAGATCCCGGCCCTGCGCGCCCGGCTGCTCAGCGCGTTCCGCAGCGCCGGCCACGACGTGCGCGTGGTGCAGGACGCCAACCGCACGCTCACCGTGCTGGCCTGCGTGGCCGCAGGGCTGGGCTGGTCGCTGCTGCCCAGTTCGGTGCGCGCGCTGCAGCACGAAGGCGTGCGCTTCGCCGAGGTCAGCGATGTGGCCGTGCTGCCGCGCTTCGAGCTGTCGGCGCTATGGCGCATGCGCGCGCGGCCGGGCTTTGCCGACCTGTTCGCCGAGATGCTGGTGGCGTAGGATTTCGGCGCAGGCCGACCTGCGGTGGCGACCGACAGCCAGACCCGGCAGCGGTGCCAAGATCCGCATTTTGAGGAGACCGACATGGCGAGCAAGAACACCGTCTGCCTGTGGTTCAACGGCGAAGCCGAAGCGGCCGCCAACTTCTACGCCAACACCTTTCCCGACAGCGCCGTCGGTGCCGTGCACCGCGCGCCGGGCGACTATCCCGCCGGCAAGCAAGGCGACGTGCTGACGGTGGAGTTCACCGTGGCCGGCATTCCCTGCGTGGGGCTCAATGGCGGCCCCGCGTTCCGGCACAGCGAGGCCTTCTCGTTCCAGATCGCCACCGACGACCAGGCCGAGACCGACCGGCTGTGGAACGCCATCGTGGGCAACGGCGGCCAGGAAAGCGAATGCGGCTGGTGCAAGGACCGTTGGGGCCTGTCCTGGCAGATCACCCCGCGCGCATTGCTGGACGGCTTCGCCGATCCCGACCCGGCCGTGGCCAAGCGCGTGTTCAACGCCATGATGACCATGCGCAAGATCGACATCGCCGCGATCGAGGCCGCGCGGCGCGGGACTTAAGCCGCCGCCAGCGAGCGCACGCGCTGCGCCACGGGCGGCAGGAAGCGGCTGTCGAACAGGCGCTCGGGCCGCGGTGGCTGTGCCAGCTGTTTGGAACGCGCCATCAGGTCGACGGTCTGCGCCAGGCGTGCCATGTCCACTGCGCCGATGCCCAGCGTGGCGCCTTCCGCGTGCGCCATTTCGAGCGCCAGCGTGCCGGCCAGCCGCGCGCGGTTGGCGGCGCGGTCGATGGCCGGGTTGCGCCGCACCACCGCATCGACCGCGGCCTCGATGGTCTGTGCGCGGACCGCCGCGTCGTTGGGGTGGTCACGAGCGAACGGCCACCGGCGCCGCGTACGGCTGCGCCGAAGCCCATTCGATCAGCGCGTTCATGTCGCCGTAGCCCGCCTCAAAGTCGCCGCCCATGCGCTTGGGCACGGCGTTGGCCAGGGTGTCGCCCTCGGTGAACACCAGCCCCAGGCCCTCCTCGCGGAAGTAGCCGCGGTCGTCGGCCAGGAAGAACCAGGCCTGCGGCCCGGAGTAGAAGGTGTTGAGGATGAAGCGCAGCCGGCGTGGCGCCGGGGACGGTGACAAGGACATGGGGAAGCCTCCTCTGGGAATGCGGCGGAACGAAGCAACGCCCGCGCCAGCCGGGCCGCAGGCGCGCATATTGCTATCGCTGCCCTGTCATTCCGACAAGAGGACGCCATGCCCCACTTCAACCCGACCCGGCGCACCGCGCTGCAATGGATGTCCGCCAGCGCCGCCGCTGCGGCGCTCCCGGCCCGCGCAGAGTGGCCCGACAAGCCGGTCAGGATCATCGTGACCTTCCCGCCGGGTGGCTCCAGCGACGTGCTGGCGCGCCTGATGGCCGAGCAGCTGGCCAAGAAGCTGGGCCAGCCCGTCGTCGTCGACAACCGCCCTGGTGCGGGCGGGACCATCGGTGGTGCATGGGTGGCGGGCGCGGCACCGGATGGGTACACGCTGATGCTGTCGAACACGACGCCGATCGCGCTCGGCCCGTTCACGCTGGACAAGCAGCCCTACGACCCGGTGGCGGCCTTCACCCACATCGCCTACCTGGGTGCCGCGCCGCTGGTCGTCATGGCCAGCAAGCCGTCTGGCCTCAAGAGCTACGCCGAGTTCGAGCAGGCCGCCAAGATGCAGGGCCAGATGGGTTTCGGCTCGGGCGGCCCCGGGTCCATCGGCCACATCCATGGCGAGCTGCTCAAGAAGACCGCCGGCCTGAACATGGTGCACGTGCCCTACCGCGGCGGCGCGCCGATGACCACGGACCTGATCGCGGGCCTGATTCCGGTCGGCATCGACGTCATCACCGCCTACGTGCCCTTCTTCAAGAGCGGGCAGCTGGTGCCGCTGGCGGTGACGGGCACGCAGCGTTCGCCGCTGATGCCCGATGTGCCCACCCTCGTGGAGCTCCAGCAGCCCAAGCTGGTGCTGGAGAACTTCTTCGGCCTGTCGGGCCCGGCCAAGCTGCCGGCCGAGCTGGTGGCCCGCCTGAACACCGCCTGCAACGAGGTGCTGGTGATGCCCGAGATCCAGAAGAAGCTGACCGAGCTGGGCATTGTTGCCAAGCCCGAGACCGTGGCGATGTTCAACGGCCTGGTGAAGGACCAGGTGGGGGTGCTGGGCCAGGCCGTGAAGGGCGCCGGGATCAAGCTGACCTGAGCCCGGTCAATCCAGCTGGATCCTGTTGTCCTTGGCCAGCTTGCTCCACTTGACGAGCTCGGCGCGGCGGAACGCGTCGAGTTCGGCTGGCGTGGAGCCGATGACTTCGGCGCCCGTCGCTTCCAGCCGCTGGCGCACCTCGGGGTCCTGCAACACCGCGGCCAGCTCCTTCGACAGGCGCTCGGTCACGGCAGCCGGCGTGCCCGTCGGTACGAACACCGCATTCCATTCGTAGACCTCGTAGCCCGGCAGGCCGGCCTCGGCCACCGTGGGCAGCTGCGGCAGCACGGCCGCGCGCGCCTTGCCGGTGACGGCCACGGCGCGCAGCTTGCCGGCCTGGATGTAGGCCAGGCTGGACGCCAGGCTGCCGAAGAACACCGGCACCTGGCCGGCCATCACGTCGGTCAGGGCCGGGCCGCCACCCTTGTAGGCCACATGCGTCATGCGCACGCCCGCCATGGCGCTGAACTGCTCGGCCGCCAGGTGCTGGGCCGAGCCATTGCCCGAGGACGCGAAGTTGATCTCGCCCGGCTTGGCCTTGGCCTGGGCGATGAGCTCCTGCACGGTCTTGATGGTGGTGGCCGGGTTCACCACCAGCACGTTGGGCACCTTGACCAGCAGCGACACCGGCGCCAGGTCGCGCAGTGTGTCGAACGGCATCTTGCTGCGCAGGGCCGGGTTCTGCGCGTGGTTGGACGCGTCCAGCAGCACGGTGTAGCCGTCGGGCGTGCTCTTGGCCACGAGGTCGCCGCCGATGGCACCGCCCGCGCCCGCGCGGTTGTCCACCACCACGGGCTGGCCCAGGCGCTGCGACAGCGGCGTGGCGACGATGCGGGCCACGGCGTCCAGCGTGCCGCCGGGTGGGTAGCTCACGACCAGCTTGATGGGCTTGGTGGGCCAGGCCTGGGCCTGGGCGGCCACGGCGGCCAGCGCCAGGGCGGCGGCGAGCAGCGGGCGGGTCCAGTGGGTTGTTCTAGGCAGCATGGGTGTCTCCGGAATCGAATTGGAAGAGTTCGGCTGGCGTGTCGGCCAGGATGCATTGCCGCGCGGCGGCGTCGGGCACCCAGCCGGCCAGCGCGGCATGGACGCGGGTGTAGTCCACGCGCTCGCGGTGCTGGGTGTGTGGCCAGTCGCTGCCCCAGAGCAGGCGGCCGGGGCCGAAGGCCTGCAGAAGTGCATCGGCGGCGGCGCAAGCGGGTGTGTCGTCAGGCCAGCTGCGGTAGGCCGCCGAGAGCTTGACCCAGGTGCGCCCGCCGGCGGCTGCGCGCAACAGCCAGCCGCTGACGCCCCCCGCGTCCGGCAGTCCGAAGTGGTCGACCACCAGCCTGCAGCCGGCGTCCAGCACCGGCTGCGCGGCGCCGGCCAGGTCGTGCGCGGGCCGGTGCACTTCCACATGCCAGTCCAGCACGCGCACGCGGGCCAGCAGTCGCTGCCAATCCGGCTGCGCGAGGGCGGGCAGCGGCAGGCCGACCAGGTTCAGGCGGATGCCGCGGACGCCGGCCTGGTGCAGCGCCTGCAGCTCGGCCTCGCCGATGCCGGGATCGACCACCGCCACGCCGCGCAGGCGCCGCGGTGCGGTGCGCAGGGCATCCAGCAGGAAACGGTTGTCGGTGCCCAGGAAGCTGGGCTGCACCAGCACCGCGTGCGAGACGCCGTGCGCGTCCAGCAGCGCCAGGTAGTCGGCCAGTGGCGCGTCGTAGTCGGGCGCGTGGCGCCGCTGCGCCGCCAGCGGCAGGCCGCGCACGAACACGTGGGCATGGCTGTCGACGGCGCGGATGCCGGCACCGGGCACCTCACTCGTCCTTCATGCCGGTGGCCTTGACCACGGCGCCCAGCCGGGCGCGCTCTTCGTCGACGAACTGCACGAAGGCCGCGCGCGTGCCGCCGATGGGCTCGATGCCCATGCCCTTGAGCCGCGTGGCGATCTCGGGCGTCTTCATGGCCGCGTCGACGGCCGCGGCCATCTTGTCCAGGATGGCCGCCGGCGTGTTGCGCGGCGCGTGCACGCCGGCCCAGTGCGCGATGCGCAGCTCGCCGTAGCCCTGCTCGGTGGCCGTGGCGAGCTCGGGGTAGGCCGAGATGCGGGCCGTCCAGGTGTCGGCCAGGGCCTTGAGCTTGCCGCTCTTGAGGTAGGGGATGGCGACGATGCTGGCCTCCGACGTGGCCTCGACCTGCTTGCCCAGCACGGCCGTGATGGATTCCGAACCGCTCTTGTACGGCACGATGTCCAGCCGGGTCTCGTACCTGGTCTGCAGCACGCCGGCCACGAAGTGCGGCGTGCTGCCGGTGCCGGCCGTGGCCCAGTGGAAACCGTCGCTCTTGCGCGAGGCGGCGATGAATTCCTTGAGCGTGTTGTAGGGCGCGTCGGCCGGCACCAGGATCACCGAGGGCGCCAGGCCGATCATGGCCACGGGCGTCAGGTCGGCGTCCTTGTACGGCATGGTCTTCTTGATCATGCTGTTGGAGATCACGCCGGCCGCGCTGACCAGGAAGGTGTAGCCGTCCGGCGCGGCCTTGGACACCAGGTCGGCGCCCAGCGTGGTGCCGCCGCCGGGCTTGTTCTCCACGATGACGGGCTGGCCCAGCGCACGGCTGGCGCCTTCGGCCGCGGCACGCGCCATCAGGTCGTTGGCGCCCCCGGCCGAGAACGGCACGACGAGACGGATGGGCTTGGTGGGCCAGGCGGCCGGTGCCTGGGCTTGTGCGGCCGTGCAGGTGACGGCGGTGGTCAGGGCGGTGGTCAGGGCAGCGGCCAGGCTGCGGCGAAAGAGGGTGTGCATGCTGTCTCCGGTGTGGGCCGCAGTGCGCGGTCGCCGCAGTATCGGCAGCCGCTGTGCATCTGGGAACGCCCACTGGCGTTGCGTTTGCATACGCTGCGCTTATGGAAGACCTGCCAGGCGCTGGAGTGCTCGCGCCGGGCTGGCGCATACTTGCCGCCCCATGGAAGACCCGAACCAGACCCTGATTCCCGCCGCCTTCATGGCGCTGTACAGCGCCAATGGCCGGCCCACGGCGACACGCGCGCATGTCGAGGCGCGCCACGACTGGTGCGAGGACATGGCCGTGCAGATGACCACGCTGTGCGCGAGCCTGGAACACAAGCACGACCTGTCGCAGCAAGAAGTGCTGCGCCGCTGCTGGATGGGTCTGCTGCAGGATGGCAGCGGCGTCGAGCCGCCCGAGGCGAACTGGGTCGTGGCGCGCACGGCCGAGCTGCTGGAGTGGCCGCAGCCGGCGTTCCTGCAGGCCTGAAGCCGGCGCCCCGGCCTGGTACGGGGCCGCGCCGCCATGGCGTGCGGGCGTCCGATGCCGCCGCGCGACCAGGCGCCGGGATCGCGCACAATCCAGACCTTCCGGGTCAGCCACGCTCCGTGTCGCAGCCAGCCTGTCGCATCCATTGCATTGCCCCCTGGCGGGCACTGGCAGGCCGTGTTCGAGCGCTATTACCGAGAGTTGCTGGCTTTTCTGTCGCACAGACTGCGCGACCGCGACACCGCGGCCGACCTCGCGCAGGAGAGCTACGCGCGCGTCTACGCGAGCGAACGGGCCGGCACCCCCATCCACGATCCGCGTGCGCTGCTCTACACCACGGCACGCAACCTGGTGACGGACCACCACCGCCGCAGCCAGGTGCGCGGCGGCGGGGCCGAGTCCACGGCGGACGATGAAGCGGCGGACCCCGACGCGCATGCCGGCCCCGGCGCGCACGAGCCCGACGCGCTGCTGGAGACGCGCCAGCGCTTCGAGGCGCTGGCCGCCATCGTCGACAGCCTGCCGCCGCGCTGCCGCGAGGTCTTCCTGCTGATCCGCATCGAGGGCCTGTCCTATGCCGAGGCCGCCGCTGCCATGGGCATTGCCGTCAAGACCGTGGAGATGCAGATGAAGATCGCGATGGACGCCTGCTGGGAACGCATGGAGCGCCTGGACGGCAGCGCGCCCGTACGCACCAGACCGGCGGGCAGGAGCAAGGCACGATGACACCGCGCGCTACAGGGTTGGGCCGGCTCCATGCGTCTACCTGAACAAAGCCCCATGCCCTTGCCATCTGCTGCCACCGACGACGACGCAGGCCTGCGCCAGACCGCGCGGGACTGGTTCGTGCGCCGCCAGCGCGGCCGGTGGACGAGCGGCGAGCAGCAGCGCTTCGCGGCCTGGCTGGCAGCCGACCCGCGCCACGCGCAGGCGCTGGCGCGCTGCGAGGCGCATTGGGACCAGTTCGAGGGCATGCCGGCCGACCTCGTGCAGCGCATGCGCCGCCAGCTGCGCCAGGACCAGGCCGCAGCCCAGGTGGCGGCCAGCGCGCCGCGGCGCCGCTTCCTGCGCCCGGCCTTCGCGCTGGCCGGCGTCGCCGCGCTCGCGGGCGGGGCCGGCCTGCTCGCCTGGCAGCAGCTGCAGGCGCAGGCCCAGTGGTCGCAGGCCTTCCACACGGCGCGCGGCCACCAGCAGGAGCTGGCCCTGCCCGACGGCAGCCAACTGCGCCTGGACACGGCCACGCGCGTGCAGCTGGCCTTCTACCGGGACCGGCGCGAGGTCCGGCTGCTCGAAGGCCAGGCCTTCTTCAGCGTGCAGTCCGAGGCGGGCCGGCCCTTTCTCGTGCAGGCCGGTCCGGTGCAGGTGCGCGTGGTCGGCACGCG
>DATKFT010000912.1:0-4593 GCA_035544335.1 Pseudorhodoferax sp. | reverse complement strand
ACAAAGCGGCTGCACCCTTGGACGGCAGATAGCACCATCTCCCATGCTCTGCACCGCTTCGCCTCGTCTTGCGGGGCAGTGGCCAGGTGCCAGTGTCTATAGTTCCAGGTTCTCCGCGTATGTCCACCTTGCCCGCCGATTCCCAAGACTGCCACGACTGTTCAGGCGCCGCGCCTGAAGGGGAGCGCGCGCGCGGGCAGGCGCCAGAAGAGGCCCCACAAGAAGCGCTGGAGCGGCAAGCCGCCACCTGGGCCGTGCGCCATCACGGGGGGCTGGACCCGGATGGCCTGGCCCGGCTGCAGGCCTGGCTGTCGGCCGACCCTCGGCATCTGAGAGCCTTCGATGCCATGTCCGCCACGCTCCGGGGGGTGCGCCAGATGCCTGCACAAGACGCCGCCAGGCTGCGCGCCGGGCTGCCCGAGCCGGTCGTGCCCCGCAGATCCAGCGCCAAGCCATCGGCCACGAAGCCGCCCGCATGGTGGTCGCTGCGGCCGTTCGTGCCGCATGCGGCCGCTGCCGTGGTCGTTCTGGCATTGGCGGGGGCAGGGTGGTTCAGCTGGTGGCAGCAGCCCACGTTCGCGAAGTCCTATGCCACACAGCGCGGCCAGCAGCTGCTGGCCACCTTGCCGGACGACGCGGCCGCGGGCAGCACCGTGCAGCTGGACACGGGAACGCGGGTCCACGCGCGCCTGTTCCGCAACCGGCGCGAAGTGGAGCTGCGCGATGGCCAGGCCATGTTCGCCGTCCACGCCGACAAGGACCGGCCCTTCCATGTCTTTGCCGGTGGTCTGCGGATCACGGTGGTGGGGACCCGCTTTTCGGTCCGGCACACGCAGACCGGCATCGATGCCGGACGCACCGTCGTCGCCGTGGAAGAAGGGCAGGTGCGCGTGGAGCGCGCACAGGCGGCGGGCAGCGGCGCCGGCGCGAGCGGCAGCCAGGCACCGGCGCAGCAAGCCACGTCCGTGGAGCTCCATGCAGGCCAGATGCTCGAAGGCAGTGGCGGCGCCGACGGCGGCCCGGAACTCGGCACGGTGCGCACCGTGGCCCCGCAGGCCGTGGCACCCTGGCGCAACGACCGCATCAGCTTCAGCCAGACCCCCTTGGCGCAGGCACTGGCCGAATTCGAACGCTATGGCAACACCGGCCTGGTGGTCCGCGACCCCGCCGTCGCAGCCCTGCCGGTGGGCGGCAGCTACAGCCTGCGCCAGCACCAGCGCTTTGCCGAGTTCCTGCCCCAGCTGCTGCCCGTGCGGCTGGTCCAGCGGAACGGCGTCACCGAAATCGTGGCGCGCTGAATTTTTCGTGATTTCCTGTTCGGGGACGTGAGGATCGCCGCCACTGGTGCGTCTACAGCCGGTGGAAAGGAGTGCGGCCGTCGGCGCGCTTCGCCACCTGTTGCCGATTGAGGAGTCACCCGTCCATGCGCACTGCGCCCTTTCCCCGCTTCCGTGTCGCCCCGCTGTCCCTGGCCGTCGCCATCGCCGTGGGGGCCGTCGCCAGCCAGTCCCTGGATGCGCAGGCGCAGTCGTCGGTTGCCGCACCGGCCACCCGCAGCATCTCGATCGCGGCCCAGCCGCTGGGCCATGCGCTGAACGAACTGGCGCGCCAGGCCGATCTGCAGCTGGGATTTCCCGCAGCGCTCGTCGCCGGCAAGACGGCGCCCGCCGTCTCCGGCCAGCTCACGGCACAGCAGGCGCTGGACCGCCTGCTGGCCGGCAGCGGGCTGGAGGGCACGGTGCGGGACCGGGCCGTGCTGGTGCGCCCTGCAGCGGCGGGCGCATCCAGCGGCGCCGTGCTGCCGACCGTGTCGGTGATCGCATCGGCCACGCCGTCCCAGGCCGTTCCTGCGCCCTATGCGGGTGGCCAGGTGGCGCGTGGGGGGCGCATCGGCGTTCTGGGCAACCGCGACATGCTCGACACCCCGTTCAGCACCACCCAGTACACCGCCCAGCTCGTGGAGGACCAGCAGGCCCAGACCATCGGCGATGTGCTCGTGAACGACCCCTCGGTGCGCAACACCTACGGGCGCGGTGCCGGGCGCGAGGAGTTCAACATCCGTGGCTTCACGCTGTTCAACTACGACGTCTCCTTCAACGGTCTGTATGGCGTGTCGCCGCGCAACGCCGCCTCGCTGATCGGCGTCGAACGTGTCGAGGTGCTGCGCGGCCCCGGCGCACTGCTCAATGGCATGGCGCCCGCGGGCTCCGTCGGCGGCGGCATCAACCTGGTGCCTAAGCGCGCGGGCGCCGAGCCGCTCAACCGCGTGACGCTGTCGTACATCGACGATGGCCAGTTCGGTGCGCACGCCGACCTGTCGCGCCGCTTCGGTGAGGACAAGCAGTGGGGCGTGCGCCTGAATGCGGCCAAGCGCTCCGGCGACACACCGGTCAAGGGCTCGAGCGAACGCGTGGACGCCGTCGCCCTGGGCCTGGACTACCAAGGCGACCGCGTGCGCCTGGAGGGCGACTTCAACTACCAGGACCGCGTGACGCGCGCCCGCAGCAGCCTGCTGTTCCCGCCCGAGGCAGGCGTTCCGATTCCGGCGGCACCGGACAACAAGATCAACTTCCAGCCGCGGTGGAGCTACTGGGACGCCAGGGAGCGTGCGGCCGTGGTGCGCGGCGAGGTGGACCTGGCGCCCGGCCTGGTCGCCTACGGTGCGGTCGGCGCCATGCAGTACGACTTCGACAGCCTGCAGGTCACCTCGCTGCTGCTCGATGCGCAGGGCAACCTGGCCGCGCGCCCGTACCGGCTCAAGGAGTACGTCGACACGCGCACCATCGAGGCGGGCCTGCGCGGCAAGCTGCGGACCGGCGCGGTCGACCATGCGTACGTGCTCAGCGCCACCGGCTACGCACAGGACAACGGCCTGCTGCGGCAGAACGGTGCGATCTACCGCTCGAGCATCTACACGCCTGCCGACGTCGCCATGCCGGACATCGCGCTCGGTGGATCGCTGCCGCGCACCGCCGAGACGCGGATGCGCAGCCTGGCCTTCGCCGACACCGTCTTCCTGGCCGACCGCCGGGTGCAGCTCACGCTGGGCGCCCGCCACCAGCAGGTGCGCACGCGGGCCCTGGACGCCGCGACGGGTGCCGAGTCGTCCAGCTACGACAAGTCCGCCGTGACGCCGATGGCCGCGCTGCTCTTCAAGGCGAGCGACAGGATCTCGCTGTACGGCAACTACATCGAAGGGCTGTCCCAGGGGCCCACGGCGCCCAACGGCGCACAGAACGCGGGGCAGGTCTTCGCGCCGTCCAAGTCCAAGCAGATCGAGGTCGGCGCGAAGTACGACACGGGGCGCATCGCCACCACGCTCAGCCTGTTCCAGATCGAGCGCCCGAGCAGCCTGCTCGATGCGGCCACCAACCCGCCCGTGTTCCGCATGGACGGCGAGCAGCGCAACCGTGGTGTGGAGATCGTGAGCCAGGGCGAGGTGGCGCGTGGCCTGCGCCTGCTGGCTGGCGCGGCCTACACCCAGGGCAAGCAGACCAGGACCGAGGACGGGCTCAACGACGGCCGCACGGCACCGGCCACGCCGCGGCTGCAGCTCAACATCAATGGCGAATGGGACACGCCCTTCCTGCCGGGCCTGACCCTGACCGCGCGCGGTCTGCGCACCAGCACGCAGTACGTCGACGTGGCCAACACCCAGCAGCTGCCGGCCTGGACGCGGGTGGACATCGGTGCGCGCTACCGCTTCGACGCGGGCGGCAAGTCGGTGACGCTGCGCGCCAGCATCGAGAACCTGCTCAACAGGAACTACTGGCAGTCCGCCGCACGCGAAGGGCTCACGATGGGCGCGCCGCGGACCTTGCTGGTCTCCGCCACGACCGAGTTCTGAGTGGCGGCAGCTGAGCGGCCGACCGGTGCCCGGCGCCGGGGCTGGGATACGTTCTCTCGTGCCATGGCCGGTCTGCTGGGCGGCTATGCGCTGGCGAACGCCTTGTCCGTGGCGCTTGTCGCGCCGTGGTCGCTGCCACGTGCGGACGCCGTGCTGGTGGCGATGCAGCTGAGCTTCGCGGTCTACGCGCTGGCCGTCATGGGCGCCTTCGCGGCCCGCAGCGCGCGGCGCGCATGGGTACTCCTGGGTGCGGCCACCCTGGCCAGCGCCGCGGTGTCCTGGGCCATGCGCTGACCCGCGCCCTTCGCCAGAGCCATCGGTGCAAGACAGACCGCCAGAGCCGCCGAAGGAGCGCCGCCTGCGCCCGGCCATGGCCTGGCTGCACACCTGGCTCGGGCTGCTGTTCGGCTGGCTGCTGTACTTCATGTTCGTCACCGGCACGGCCGGCTACCTCGACACCGAGATCGACCGCTGGATGCGGCCGGAGCTGCCTGCGGCGCAGTACCCCTTGCCAGCCGTGGCCACGGCCGAGCGCGCCATCGCCTATCTGCAGGCGCATGCCAGCGGCGCGCAGCGCTGGACGGTCCAGTTGCCCGTGGACCGCAACGAGCCCTACCTGAGCGTGTCCTGGCAGCCGCAGAACGGGGCGCTCCAGGGCCCGCAGTCGGCCTGGCTGGATGCGCGCACGGGCGTGCGCATCAACGTGCGCGACACGGCCGGCGGGCAACTGCTCTACCAGATGCATT
>DATKFT010000911.1:0-4040 GCA_035544335.1 Pseudorhodoferax sp. | reverse complement strand
TGTTGCACTGGAGCACGACGGTCACGATGTTCTTGCCGATGTCGTGCACGTCGCCCTTCACGGTGGCGATGACGATCTTGCCCTTGCTGCGCACGTCGCGGCCGGCGGCCTCGTCGCGCAGCTTCTCCTCCTCGATGTAGGGGATCAGGTGGGCCACGGCCGACTTCATCACGCGCGCCGACTTGACCACCTGCGGCAGGAACATCTTGCCGGCGCCGAACAGGTCGCCCACGATGTTCATGCCGGCCATCAGCGGGCCCTCGATCACGTGCAGCGGACGGCCGCCCTTGGCCAGGATGGCCTGGTAGGCCTCTTCGGTGTCGGGCACGATGAAGTCGGTGATGCCGTGCACCATGGCATGGGCCAGGCGCTGCTCCACGCTGGCCGGCGCCTCGGGCGTGCCGCGCCATTCGAGCTTCTTGCTCTCGTCCTTGGCGCCGCTCTTGGCGGTCTCGGCGATCTCGACCAGGCGCTCGCCCGCGTCGGGCCTTCGGTTCAGCACCACGTCTTCCACGCGTTCGCGCAGCTGGGGCTCCAGGTCGTCGTAGACGCCGACCATGCCCGCGTTGACGATGCCCATGTCCATGCCGGCCGCGATCGCGTGGTACAGGAACACGGTGTGGATGGCCTCGCGCACGGGGTCGTTGCCGCGGAACGAGAAGCTCACGTTGGACACGCCGCCCGAGACCTTGGCGCCCGGCAGGTTCTGCTTGATCCAGCGCACGGCCTCGATGAAGTCGACCGCGTAGTTGTTGTGCTCCTCGATGCCCGTGGCCACCGCGAAGATGTTGGGGTCGAAGATGATGTCCTCGGGCGCGAAGCCCACCTCGTCCACGAGGATGCGGTAGGCGCGCTCGCAGATCTCGATCTTGCGCGCGAAGGTGTCGGCCTGGCCGGTCTCGTCGAAGGCCATCACGACAGCCGCCGCGCCGTAGCGGCGCACGAGGCGGGCCTCGTGCTTGAATTTCTCGACGCCCTCCTTCATGGAGATCGAGTTCACGATGCCCTTGCCCTGGATGCAGCGCAGGCCGGCCTCGATGACCTCCCACTTGGAGCTGTCCACCATGATGGGCACGCGCGCGATGTCGGGCTCGCTGGCGATCAGGTTCAAAAAGCGCACCATGGCGGCCTTGCTGTCCAGCATGGCCTCGTCCATGTTGATGTCGATGACCTGGGCACCGTTCTCCACCTGCTGGCGCGCCACCGACAGCGCCTGGTCGAACTGCCCATTCAGGATCATGCGCGCGAAGGCCTTGGACCCCGTGACGTTGGTGCGTTCGCCGATGTTGACGAACAGCGTGCCGGTGCCGATGGACACGGGCTCCAGGCCCGACAGGCGCATGGGGGGCGGGGCGGGACGCTCGGCAGCGGCGTCGGCGAGAGAGGGGGCAGCGGATTCGTGGGTCATGGTCTCACCTGGGCATCCGATCGGGCGATCAAAGGGCCGGTGAGCGTCGTTGCGGATGCGACCCCAAGCCTGACGTGCCGTCTCGAATCGGGCCCGCTGCAACGCTCCTTGGGAGGCCGCAATTCTAGCGAGGGAGCGGCTCAGGCCTGCGCCAGCTCCAGCAGATGCCCCTCCAGGTCGCCGCCAGGGCTGCTGGCATTCACATGGTCGAAGAATTCGTACCAACCGCTGGCCTGGATGCCGGCCAGCAAGGCGTCACGGGCGGCCGCATCGGCGCAGCGCCAGATGCCAAGGAAGCGGTGCGCGCTGGCCTGCGCGATACCGGTCTCGGCAGCGCCCAGGGCCAGCGGCGCTATGCCCAGGCCAGCCAGCTGGGCCATGCCCTCGCGCACCGCGGCCAGGAACTGCGCGCGCTGCGCGGCCGGCAGCTGCAGCCAGCGCGGCGTGGGGGTGTAGAGCTCGACCAGGTACTGCGGCATGGAAAGACGTCCTTCAGGAAAGATGGCGCAGCGCGCGGCTGCAGATGCGGTGGGTCGCCGCCACAGGGCTGTCCGCTGCCCATTGGCGGCACAGCGCGCGCACCCAGTCGGGCTGGTCCTTGCCGGCGTCGTTGAGCCAGTTCGCGACCGAGTCCTGCACATAGAGCGCGGGGTCGGCGCGCAGCGGCTCCAGCACCGGCAGGGCCAGCGCAGGCTGGCGCTTGAGCGGGGCCAGATGGGCACACCAGACGCCGCGCGGACGCAGGACCTCGCTGGCACAGCGGCGCAGGCGCTCGGAGGGCTGCTCCGTCCAGCCGGCCAGCAGCGCGATGGCCGGCTCCAGCGCGGTGGCCACATGCGGGCGCAGCGCCATCCAGGCCCATTCGCGCACGCCGAAATGCGGGTCGTCGGCCAGCGGCCGCAGGGCCTGCAGGCGCTGCGCGAGCGTGAGGCCCTCCGCCGCGCCGACCATGAAGCAGGCCCAGCCGCGCACCGTGTCGCTGGCGTGGGCGCTGCAAGCGGCCAGGCCAGCCTCTGCGAGCCGCTGCTGCAGCAGGCCGCCGATGCGGCGCATGCGCTCGGCGATACCGCAGCCGCATGCGGCCTGCACGGCCGGGCCCAGCTCCGGCCACAGCGCGGGAAACACGCTGCGCAGCAGCGCGGCCTGGTCCACGGCCAGCACCTCGCTGAGGCTGGCGCTGTGCACCTCGCCGCGCGACAGGGCCGCCAACAGCGCGGGCGCGATGTCGGCCTGGCGGCGTGCGCCCTTTCGTGGCACCACGGCGGTGCCCCCGGTATTCAAGGCACGCACGGCACTCATGGCGCGCTGCGGCGTGCCGCCAGGCCGCGCGCGACCTTGTCCAGCAGGCCGGCCAGCTGCTGCCGTTCGGCGCCGGACAGGTCGGCGAACAGGCCGGCGATCCAGCGGCCGTGCTGGGCGAACACCTGCTCGGCCACCGCCTGGCCCCTGGCCGTCAGGCGCACGCGCAGCGCGCGCCGGTCCTGTGCGTCGGCATGGCGCTCGGCCAGGCCCTCGCGCTCCAGCCCGTCGAGCAGGCCGGTCACGGTGGCGCGGGTCACGCCAGCCTGCTCGGCCAGCAGGTTGGGCGCCAGGCCGTCGGGCGCGGCCTGCAGCAGGAACAGCAGCACGAAGCGCCCCTCCGACAACCCGTGCGGCGCCAGCAGCGCCGCGCAGTCGCGGTCGATCGACGCGGCCAGCGAGAGCAGCTGGAAGCAGGCACGGATGCCCTCCACGTCTGCGACGCCGCGCTGCTCGGCCTCGCGCAGCATGGCCTGGTACTTTTGTTCGAGTGCGGCAGTGGTCATTGCCGCCATATTATATGGCGACTAATAATATGGCGCCAACAAGACTTCAGCCCTCGTCCACCACATGGTCCGGCCATTGGCGCAGGATCGCCGTCCACGGCCGACAAGGTGCCCGACAGGTGGACGCGCAGCGCGTCCTGCGCCGCGGCGCCCTTGCCCGCAGCGATCGCGCGCTGGTCGCGCAGGATGGACGCGGTCTGGCCGGCCGGCGGCAGGTGCGGATGGCGCAGCCGGTCCACATGGCCGGGGACACGGTCGACGAGGTCTGCAGCCGGTCCATGCCGGCCGCAGCGCAGAGCAGCTGGAGGAAGGCGCGGTCGGCCGCCACGAGTTCGCCGTAGCGCCTGGCTTCGGCCAGCGTGGCCTGCAACCCGATCTGCTGCTGCAGCCGTCGCCCCAGGTCCGGCGGCGCGTGCCCGGCCAGCGCGCGCACCAGCACCGTGCCGGGTACGAGTTGCAGGTCCACGGTGGCTGCGCGCAGGTGCGCGAGCACCTGGGGCGTGGTCAGGCACGTGCGGTCCAGGCGAAATTTCACAGGGGCGCTCATCGCGCCAGGATTGCGCATGGGCGCCCCCTGCATCAGCGCCGTGCCGGACGGGCCGCCGCGTGCGGGGAGGGGTCGCCCACCCGGTCTGAGGCCGGGCCGGCCAGACGCAGCAGCTTGCGGAACCGGGGGCAGGCCATGTGGGACGGTGCGGGGCATTGCGCCACATGGCGCAGCAGCTTGCTCAGGCGCGCCAGGCGCTGGATCTGGGCATCGAGCGCGTCCGCGCGCCGGTGCAAGGCCGGTCGCGGCAACTGCGGATGCCGCTCCTGGTCGAACATGC
>DATKFT010000910.1:0-4925 GCA_035544335.1 Pseudorhodoferax sp. | reverse complement strand
AAGGGCGTGGCCGGCAACCTCGGTGCCACGGCCCTGGAGCAGCAGGCCGCCGCGCCCGAAGAGGCCTTGCGCGCGCAGCCGCCGCATGCCGAGACCAGCGTGCTGCTCGAGCACACGGCCGCCGGCCTGCAGCAGCTGCTCGACGCGCTGCGCCCGCACCTGGCGCCCGCGGACCCGGCGCCGGGCGCACCCGCCCCGGCCAGCAACCCGGCCACCGCTGCCACACCGGCCACACCGGCCACAGCAGCCGCACCCACGGCCGCGACGGCCGACCTGCTGCAGCGCCTGGGCCAGTTGCTCGAGCAGGGTGACGTGGAGGCGGCCGAACTGCTGCAGGCGCACGCCGCGGTGCTGGAGCCCGTGCTGGGCCCGCACCGTGCCCAGCTCGCCCAGGCCGTCGCCGACTACGACTTCGACGCGGCGCTCGACACGCTGCGCCAGGCCATGGGGCTGGCCACCGAATGACCGAATGACCGAGTGCAGGCTGAAGCCGATGCGCAGGCCGCTCAGGTCGCCGCGGGCGTCCTGGGCCCTTCGTTGACGAAGCTCACGTTGCCCAGGCCGGTGCCGATCGTCAGCACGGCCCAGCGCTTGACGTCGCGCATGAACGGCAGCTCGGACAGCCCTTGCACCACGGCATCGTTGTGCATGAGCACCTGCGTGGCGTCGTGCCCGATCAGCGGCAGCCGCTCGCGCAACGCCGTGGGCAGGTGGAAGGTGTCGGCCGCCCAGTTGCCCGGCAGGTTCTGCGCACCGCGCGCGATCGTGCCGTCCTCGCGGATCAGGCCGGGACAGGCGATGCCCACGAAGGGCGCCAGCCGGATCCCGTGGCGCTTGGCCCAGACCACCATCTCGGCCAGCATGGCGACCAGGCCATCGACCAGCGCCGTGCGGCTGGGTTCGTCGTCGGCATGGCGCCACTTGCTGCGGCGCACGACCTTGGCACGCGACAGGTCGGCCGCCTTGTCGCGCCGGAACTTCACGATGCCGCAGCGCACGTTGGTGCCCCCGATGTCCAGGGCCAGCAGCGCATCGCTGTGTTCCACGAACGGCCGCGGCACCAGATGGACCCAGCCGATCAGGCCACCGTCGTCGACCTCGTGGCGCAGGCGTGCGAGCTCCACGCCGGTCTCGGCCACATGGCACAGCGCCGCGGCCTGCAGGATGGCGAGCTCGCCGACCTCGCTCTCCGGGAAGCCGCCACCGATCACGATGCGCTGCACGCCGCGCCAGGCCTGCTGGCGCATGAAGCGCTCGATGACCAGCGTGAGCTCGATCGCGAACTCCTCGACCGCGCCGCGCACGATGTCGCCCTGCTCCGATGCGGTCTTGCCGCGCAGTGCGCGGTCCAGCACCTTCTTGCTGAGCTGGCTCGAGGGCAGCTGGCCGAACGGGTCCTCGCGCCCCTTGTCGCGGTAGCGCTTGCGCCACGCGTCCAGCATGCGGCGAAACGCCGTCTGGCTGGCGCGGTCGCCGACGAAGCCCTGCGCGTCCTCGACCTCCAGGTTGTAGCCGGTGATCTCGAGGCCGGGCAGCGCCATCACGCCGTGGTGCGCCCCGACGATGCTGGGCATGTGGCGCTTGCGGGGACGGGTCTTCTTGGCGGGCTTGGGCCCGGTCTCCTTCTTGGGCATCGGTGCAGAGCTCCTGGTGGTCATGGGCATCCCATGGTGCGCGATGGTGCCGTACGCGGGTGCCGCTGCGGGCCGGGAGCCAGGCGCCTTGTGCATAGGCACGCGCCGACGGTGTCTGTAGGAAACCAGGCAGGCGCCCGGCGCCGCTTGACCCTAAACTGCGGCGGATGCGTCTTCTTCGCTCCGGCCTGTTGCGGATCTTCATTGCAGCATGCGCCCTGCTGCTGGGGGCCGCCGCCATGCGCGCCGAGGCCGCCGATGGCGGGGATCGCGGCGCGCTGCGCGTGGGCTCCAAGCGCTTCACCGAGTCCTACATCCTGGCCGAGGTGCTGGCGCAGACCGCGGCCCCCCATCTGCGCCAGGCGCCCACGGTGCGCCAGGGCTTGGGCAACACAGCCATCGTGTTCGAGGCGCTGCGCTCCAATGCGATCGACCTGTACGCCGAGTACACGGGCACGATCGCGGCCGAGATCCTCAAGGGCCCGCCCGCGATGTCGCGCGAGGCCATGAACGCGCAGCTCGCGCCCATGGGCCTGGCCGTGTCGGTGCCGCTGGGCTTCAACGATGGCTACGCGTTCGCGATGCGCGCCAGCGAGGCGCAGCGGCTGGGCGTGCGCAGGCTCAGCGACCTGGCAAGCCACCCCCAGCTCAAGCTCGGCCTGTCCAACGAGTTCATCGGCCGCGCCGATGGCTGGCGCGGCGTCGCGCAGCACTACGGTCTGGCGCAGCGGCCGACCGGGCTCGACCATGGCCTGGCCTACGACGCGCTGGGCGCCGGCCAGGTGGACGTGATCGACATCTACACCACCGACGCGAAGATCGAGCACCTGGGCCTGCTGGTGCTCGAGGACGACCGCGCGTACTTCCCGCGCTACGACGCCGTCGTGCTGCACCGGATCGACCTGCCGCAGCGCCTGCCCCAGGCCTGGGCCGCGCTGCAACAGCTGCAGGGCCGCATCGACGAGGCCGCGATGATCGCCATGAACGCGCGCGCCGAGTTGCAACGCCAGCCCTTCGACCGCATCGCACGCGACTTCCTGGCAGGCGGCGACACGGCAAGCTCGGCGCAGCAGCCCGGCTTCCTGGACCGGCTGTTCGGCCAGGACCTGGGCCGCCTGGCACGTCAGCACCTGGTGCTCGTGGCGGTGTCGGTCGGCGTGGCCACCCTGGTCGGCGTGCCGCTGGCCGTGGCCGTGTTTCCGCACCTGCGGCTGCGCGCCGTGGTGCTGGGGGCCACGGGTCTCATGCAGACCGTGCCTTCTCTCGCGCTGCTGGCCGTGCTGATCTCGGCGCTGGGCGCGATCGGCGTGCTGCCCGCGCTGATCGCGCTGACGCTGTATTCGCTGCTGCCCATCATGCGCAATGCCGTCACGGGGCTGGCCGATGTGTCCTGCGGCCTCAAGCAGGCCGGCACCGCACTGGGCATGACCCGCGCGCAGAACCTGCGGCTCGTGCAGCTGCCGCTCGCGCTGCCCACGCTGATCGCGGGCGTGCGCACGGCCACCACGATCGCGATCGGCACCGCGACGATCGCGGCCTTCATCGGCGCCGGCGGCTTTGGCGAACGCATCGTGACGGGCCTGGCGCTCAACGACAAAGCCTTGCTGCTGGCCGGCGCCGTGCCGGCCGCGGCGCTGGCCTTGCTCAGCGAGGCCTTGTTCGAAGCCCTGGAGTACCTGCTGCGCCGCCGGCGGCGCTGAGGCACGGCAGGTACCCCATGCGCAGGCTGCGCGGGGCAGCCCTCATGTACCGGTACCGGCCCGCGCTCAGGCCAGCGTGTAGGCGGTCTTCACGGTCGTGAAGAACTCCTGCGCGTAGCGGCCCTGCTCGCGCGGGCCGTAGCTCGAACCCTTGCGGCCGCCGAAGGGCACGTGGTAGTCCACGCCCGCGGTGGGCAGGTTCACCATGACCATGCCGGCCTGGCTGTGGCGCTTGAAGTGCGTGGCGTACTTCAGGCTCGTGGTCGCGATGCCGGCGGACAGGCCGAACTCGGTGTCGTTGGCCGTGGCCAGCGCCTCCTCGTAGTCCTTCACGCGGATCACGCTGGCCACGGGACCGAAGATCTCTTCGCGGTTGATGCGCATGGTCTTGGCGCTTTCGCTGAACAGCGCGGGGCTCATGTAGAAACCGTCGGTGGCGAGCTTGAGGCGTTCGCCGCCGGCTGCCAGCGTCGCGCCCTCGCCCTTGCCGATCGCGATGTACTCCAGGTCCTGGTCGAGCTGGCTCTGGCTGGAGACCGGGCCGATGTCCGTGCCCTGGGCCAGCGCATCGCCGACCTGGATCCTGGCCATGCGGGCCTGCATGGCCTCGATGAACTTGGGGTAGATGCCTTCGGTCACGATCAGGCGGCTGGACGCCGTGCAGCGCTGGCCCGTGGAGTAGAAGGCGCTCTGCACGCTCAGTTCCACGGCCTGGTCCAGGTTGGCGTCGTCCAGCACGACCTGCGGGTTCTTGCCGCCCATCTCCAGCTGCACCTTCTTGCCGCTCTTGACGCATTCCAGCGCGATGGCGCGGCCCACGCCCGTGGAGCCCGTGAAGCTGATGGCATGGATGCCGGCATGGCCGACCAGCGCATTGCCGATCACGCTGCCGCGGCCCATGACCAGGTTGAACACGCCGGCCGGGATGCCCGAGCGGCTGATGATCTCGGCCAACGCCCAGGCGCAGCCCGGCACCAGGTCGGCGGGCTTCAGGACCACGCAGTTGCCGAAGGCCAGCGCCGGGGCGATCTTCCAGGCCGGGATCGCGATCGGGAAATTCCAGGGCGTGATGAGGCCGACCACGCCGACCGGCTCGCGCGTGATCTCCACGCCGATGCCGGGGCGCACCGAAGGCAGCGTCTCGCCCGACAGGCGCAGGCATTCGCCGGCGAAGAACTTGAAGATGTGGCCGGCGCGCGTGGCCTCGCCAATGCCTTCTGCCTTGGTCTTGCCTTCTTCACGCGCCAGCAGCGTGCCGAGTTCTTCCTTGCGCGCGAGGATCTCGGTGCCGATCTTGTCCAGCGCATCGCTGCGCGCCTGCACGGAGCCCGTGGCCCAGGCCGGGAAGGCAGCCGTGGCCGCAGCCACCGCCGCGTCCACCTGGGCCGCATCGCCCTGGGCGTACTGGCCCAGCACATCGGCAAGATTGCTGGGGTTCACATTGGGGCTGTAGCTCTTGCCCGCGACCCATTCGCCGTTGATCAGGTTGTCATGGTTGTTTGCCATCGATTTACTCCGGTTCAGCGCACCATGCAGGGCCGCTTGTTGTCGAACTTCCAGTTCGGAATCAGGTACTGCATGGCCACGCCAT